>JASLJP010000053.1 GCA_030152425.1 Aquirhabdus sp. | reverse complement strand
GCTCCTCGTGACGTTTATCTTGGGGCAGATCGCGCGGCGCTGGATCTTTGGCTGGATACAGCGTCATCCAATCTTGGTCAAGGTCGTCGATCAAGGCTCGATTTTACTGGTGGTCTATACAGCCTTTAGTGACGCCGTCGTTGAGGGCATCTGGCATCAGTTGCCACTGCCTGCACTGCTGGGCGTCTGTGCCGTCAGTGCGATCCTGCTGGCGCTGATGATGCTGCTCACAACCTATGGCAGTCGCTGGCTGGGCTTTAACAAAGAAGACGAGATTACCATCGTGTTTTGCGGCTCGAAGAAGAGCCTTGCCAGCGGCGTTCCGATGGCGAAGGTGCTGTTTGCTGGTCACCCGATCGGCATGCTGGTGTTGCCGTTGATGCTTTTTCATCAGTTGCAGCTCATGGTCTGTGCGGTGCTGGCGCAGCGCTATGCCCAGCGCCTAAAGCATGGTGCCGAGCGCGCAGAATAGGCGATGCGCTGGCGCAGCCCGTCATAGCGGTTTAAGTGATATATAAACCGCTTTTTATTATTTTTTGAACTAACGCCGAGTTGCTACCCTGACGCTCTAATTCGAGATTATTTCAGGGGTAATGCAATGACCACATTAAAAAAATCCTTTTTGCTGATCGGGGCGCTGCTGTTGCCTTTGGCCGTACAGGCAGAAACGTCACTGCTCAATGTATCTTATGATCCGACGCGTGAGCTGTAGTCCCAGTTTGACGATGCATTTGCCAAATACTGGAAAGAAAAAACCGGTGAGGACGTCAAACTCAAGCAGTCCCACGGCGGATCGGGTAAACAAGCCCGCGCGGTGATCGAAGGTCTGGACGCCGATGTGGTCACTCTGGCACTGGCCAATGACATCGACGAGATCAGCGACCAAGGCTTGATCGCTAAAGACTGGCAAAAACGTCTGCCCAACAATTCTGCACCATACACCTCGACCATCGTGTTCCTCGTCCGCAAAGGCAACCCGAAACAAATCAAAGACTGGGGTGATCTGGTCAAACCGGGTGTCGAGATCATTACCCCCAACCCAAAAACAGGTGGCGCGCCGCGCTGGGTCTATCTGTCGGCGTGGGGTTATGAGCTAAACAAAGGCGGCAATGCTGCAACTGCGCAAGATTTCGTCGGCAAGCTGTATAAGAATGTCAAAGTTCTCGACTCGGGCGCGCGTGGCTCGCTGACCACCTTCGCTGAACGCGGTATCGGGGATGTGCTACTGACTTGGGAAAACGAAGCCCTGCTGGCCACGCGTGAGCTGGGGCCGGATAAATATGACATCGTGACCCCGTCAATCTCGATTCTGGCCGAGCCATCCGTTGCGGTCGTGGACAAAGTGGTCGATAAACATGGTACGCGTAAACTGGCGGAAGCTTACCTCAACTATCTCTACACCCCAGCCGGTCAAGAGCTGGTGGCCAAGAATTTCTACCGCCCTCGTGATCCTAAAATCGCCAAGAAATATGCCGCGCAGTTTGCCCCGATCAAATTGTTTACCATCGACAAAGTGTTTGGCGGCTGGCGCAATGCACAGAAAACCCACTTTGCCAGTGGCGGTATCTTTGACCAGATCTATGCCAAATAAAGCATGAGGCAAAAAAAACAGCGCGAGATGCGCTGTTTTTTTATGGACTCAAGATCCGCTTAGCCAAGGATGGCTTGCAAGCGGCCTTCGGCGCGTAGAATGGCTGCTTGGACTTGACGCGGGGCGGTGCCGCCCAGATGGTTGCGCGCAGCCACCGAACCTGTCAGGGTCAGGACGGCAAACACGTCTTGCTCGATCAGCGGGGAGAACTGCTTGAGCTCTTCCAGTGTCAGCTCGGACAGGTCACGGTTTTCACGCACGCCCAAGGCCACGGCTTTGCCGACGATCTCATGCGCATCGCGGAAGGCGATGTTTTTCTTGACCAGATAGTCGGCCAAATCGGTCGCCGTGGAGAAGCCTCGCAGCGCCGCTTCTTTCATGACCTCGATATTAGGCACCAGCGCCGGAATCATGTCGGCAAAGGCCAGCAGGCTGCCGCGCACGGTGTCGATGGCGTCAAACAGGGGCTCTTTGTCTTCCTGGTTGTCTTTGTTGTAGGCCAGTGGTTGACCTTTCATGAGGGTGAGGAGGCTCATGAGGTCGCCATACACGCGGCCGCTTTTGCCCCGGATCAGTTCAGGCACATCGGGGTTTTTCTTTTGAGGCATGATCGACGAGCCAGTGCAGAAGCGGTCTGGGATCTGGACAAAGCGGAACTGCGCCGAGGTCCACAGCACCAGCTCTTCACTGATGCGCGACAGATGCATCATGATCAGCGCAGCAGCACTGGTGAACTCGATGGCGAAGTCCCGATCCGAGACTGCGTCCAGTGAGTTTTCACACACGGCTTCAAAGCCGAGGAGTTGCGCCGTGTATTCACGGTTGATCGGGTAGGTGGTGCCTGCCAGTGCCGCAGAGCCGAGGGGCAGGCGGTTTACCCGTCGACGCAGGTCAATCAACCGCTCGCCGTCGCGCAATAACATTTCAAACCACGCCATGAGATGATGGCCGAATGTCACCGGCTGTGCCGTTTGCAGGTGGGTAAAGCCCGGCATGATGGTATCGGTATGCTGGCTCGCCAGCGTGAGGATGCCACGTTCCAGTTTGGCCAGCAGCGTCGCCAGTTGGTCGATCTCGTCACGCAGATAGAGACGGATATCGGTCGCGACTTGGTCGTTGCGGCTGCGGCCGGTATGCAGTTTTTTGCCGGTGATGCCGATCATATTGGTCAGGCGATGCTCGATGTTCATGTGCACATCTTCTAGATCGATACGCCATTCAAACTGACCCGCTTCGATATCCGCCTGTATACTTTGCAGACCCTTGATGATGTCGTCACGCTCGGCATCCGTCAGCACGCCAACCGAGGCCAGCATGGTGGCATGCGCGATCGAGCCTTGGATATCCTGACGATAGAGGCGTTGGTCAAATTGCACAGATGCGGTAAATTGGGCGACAAAGGCATCGGTGGCTTCGGTAAAACGCCCGCCCCACATCCCCGACGATTCAGCGGTCGAGGTCGTGGCGCTATTTAAAACAGGAGTATTCACAGGTGTGGTCATCTTCGGGTCGCAAACACAAAATAAGTGCGAGTATAGCAAATTCACCCGCAAAACTGGCCAATAAAGCGCTGGATGCTGCCGCACGCCCGGAAATAGACGACGCCTTCTTTTTGCCGCGCTTTGCCGAGTCTGGCGCCTTGATCCGTATCCTGATCATGGCCAGCCTGCTGGCGCTATTTCTGACCTTGGTGCCGAGCGATGCGCTGGGTGCATTTTCGGGCGAGCAGTTGTTTGCCACGACATTGTTTCTGTGTGCGCTGGTGCTCTCCTTTGCGATCTTGGCCGACCTGCTGCGCCCGCGCTTGATCCGCTATAGTCGTCGCCAAGCCGTCATCGCCTGTTACCTCATCGTTGCCGTGATCGTGGTGGTGTTTACCATTGGGCTCAATCAGTTGGAAGTCGCTGCCCATCTCATCGTCTGGGATGCGGGCGCGCTGTGGAGCCGCGTGGTTCATTACTTGCTGCTGGCCATGATCGTCAGTGCGGTGCTGTTGCATTATCTGTACGTGCGTGAACAGTTGGTGGTGCGTAAGCGCGCCGAGTTATTTGCACGACTGGACACTTTACAAGCGCGAATTCGCCCCCATTTCTTATTTAATTCGATGAATACGCTGCTGTCGTTGATCGAGACCGATAGCCAGCGCGCGGGTGTCGTGGTTGAGGATTTATCCGCCCTGTTTCGCGCCAGTCTGCAGGCGTCGGGTGTGGTGTCTTTATACGATGAGGTGGTGCTGTGTAAACGCTATCTGGCCATCGAAAGTTTGCGCCTCGGTGAGCGTCTGCAGGTCGAGTGGCATGTGCCGGAGGACGAAGTGTTACAAGCCCTCAAGATCCCCTCCCTGACCCTGCAGCCTCTGCTGGAAAATGCCATCATCCACGGGGTC
>JASLJP010000015.1 GCA_030152425.1 Aquirhabdus sp. | reverse complement strand
GATTTGGAGCTGGTGAGTTGTGTGGGTTAGTCAGGTGCGTCTGGCTGCACGTCAGACGTCACGCTTTCACTAACTCAATATACCCCTTTAATCCCTTAAACCTCTCCACCCAAGCTTTCACGGCTGGGTAATCGGCAAGCTCAATCTTCCCCTCATGCACCAACGAAATATACGGAAAACACGCCACGTCGGCGATGGTGGGGCGGTCGGCTGCCAGCCAGTCGCGGGTGGCAAGGTGGTCGTTGATGATGCTGAGAATCGCGTGGGCGCGTTTGGTGGCGAGGTCGATGTCGATGATGCTGGGTTGTTTGCGCCAGTAGTTACGCACGAGGGTAGGGCCGTGGCTGATCTCGTTGGCGGCGATGGACAGCCACTGGATGATGCGGGATAGCGCCAGCGGATCAGTCGGCAGACGCCATGCCGGATCGTTGTAGTGCTGGGCGAGGTAGACGAGGATGGCCTGTGAGTCACGTACGATCACCTCGCCGTCGACCCAGACGGGCACTTGACCCAGCGGGTTGATCGCGAGGTATTCGGGTGTTTTGTTGTCCCCGCGCGCGAGATCGAGCACGACCGGCTCGAAGTCCACGCCTAAAAAAGACAATAACAACCGTACTTTATAACTATGTCCAGACAGCAGGCTGTAGTAGAGCTTGGGCATCATCTTTCCTTAAATTTAGCGCAGTCCGACTAGGGCGGGGAGGCCAAAGCGTAGCATTCCTCGCGGCAAAATCTGCATAGTCGTTTAGTAAATTTTAAGATAACTAAAAATAAATCGCCATGCAGGTCAACGCATTAACGCCAAATCAAAGACAACTTGCAAAAATAAGTTTGACAGCGCGTCAATTTAATTGGAATATATATTCCATATAACGCACAAACAATCATCAACCTACCACACAGAGTAGCCATGGCACGTCGTACCCAAGCCCAACTTGCTGAGACCCGCGCGGCGATCATTGACGCTGGCAAGCAACTGTTTGCCGACAAGGGTTTTGCACGGACACAAGTGGCGGAGATCGCCAAGCAAGCCGGTGTCGGGATGAGTGCGTTTTATGGCCAGTTTGAAGATAAGGCCGAGCTGTTCTTGCTGATCATCAATGAGGTGTTTCTTGAGCTGCACGAGGGCATCCTGAAGGTGCGCCGCAGTGTCAGTCTGAAACACCCGCTGGACGCGATCAACCAGATCCAGCGCACCTATGAGATGTTTTTTGAGACGCTGCAAAAACACCCACAGATGACTCAGTCGGTATTTCGCTCCGGATTTTCTGCGATTCCCGGCCTTGAGGCGTGGTATTGGCAGCTGTGTAATACCATCGCCGCAGAGATGAGCAAAGATTTGGCAACCACCGAGGCGACTGGCCTGATTCAGGTTGACAGCCATCGCAATATGGCGGATGCCATGATCGGTATGGTGCAGCATCTGGGCTATCGCATGGTGCTGGAAGGTTCGCCGACCCCTGTGGAGGCCGCAAAGATGTGTACCCGTTATACCTTGGGCAGTCTCTTGATGAGTATGCCGCAGCAAAAAATGATTGAATTTATGCCGCTCCTCGCGGCGATCCCAGATGGCATGCTGCCATAACCCGTAAGCTCATCTAAATCAGCACACGTGAGTAAGACTATGCAAACAACCACTCAACTCGGCGCGACATCGACCCAAGGCGTCCTTGAAGTCGCCGTGATCGGCACCGGATTTTCCGGCCTTGGCATGGGCATTCGTCTCAAGAAAGCCGGTATCGAGAACTTCCAGATCTTTGAAAAAGCCGCGGATGTCGGCGGGACATGGCGCGATAACACCTACCCGGGCTGTGCCTGCGATGTGAAGTCGGCGCTGTATTCCTACTCGTTTGAGCCATCGCCCGAGTGGTCGAATGCCTATGCCAATCAAGGCGAGATCCTGCAATACATCCGCTTTTGTGCTGAAAAATACGGCATGTACCCGCATATTCGCTTTAATTCAAAGATCGTTGGGGCAAAGTTTGACGCGGCGGCGGGCGAGTGGGTCATCAGCATCGACGGCGGCGAGACCGTACGTGCCAAAAATCTGGTCGTCGCACCAGGGCCATTTGCCGAACCTGCCGATCCAAAGATCGACGGCTTAAACAGCTTTAAAGGCATCGAAGTGCATACCGGTCGCTGGGATAACAACATTGATCTGGCGGGTAAGCGCGTCGGTCTGATCGGTACCGGTGCCACCGGTGTACAAGTAGGCCCTGCGATTGCGCCGATCGTGTCCCATCTGACCGTGTTTCAGCGCACCCCGAACTGGATCATGCCGCGCCCCAACCGCGACTGGACACCGGAAGAAAAGCAGCAAAACCGCGATAACCCGCTGAAGATGAAGGTGGATCGTCTGAAGAACTACTGGATCAATGAAGCGTCCGCGCCGTTTTTGATCCTTAAATACGATGCTTTTAAAGCATTTCCGGCCAAGCTGTCGCGCGACTATCTGGCGCGCAAGGTTAAAGATCCGGTGCTGCGCGAGCGCATCACGCCGAAGTTTAAGTTTGGCTGCAAGCGCGTGTTGGTGTCGAGCGACTGGTATCCGATGCTGCAACGCGACAATGTGACCTTGGCTGATCAAGGCATCACCAAGATCACCCCGACCGGGATCAAGACCGACGATGGCGTGCAGCATAAGCTCGACGTGATCATCTTTGCCACCGGCTACAACGTGCGCAGCACCGGCGCACCGTTTGAAGTGCGCGGTCTGAATAACGAATCGCTCGGCGAGCGCTGGAAAGATGGCGCGGAAGCCTTTGACGGCATCACCGCGCATGGTTTTCCCAACCTGTATTTCCTCGTTGGCCCGTTTACCGGTCCGGGTCATACCTCGGTCATCGCCTATGCCGAAGCGCAGATCGACTATGTATGGCAGGCGGTCGAGCTGCGTCGTTCCCGTGATCTGAAATACATCACCGTAAAGCCTGACGTGGAGGCCGGTTTTGTCAAAACCATGGACCAACGCAGCGATCATACCGTGTGGAAGTCCGGCTGTGCGAGCTGGTACTTAAGCCCCAATGGCCGGAACAACACGCTGTACCCTGGCTTTAACGCCGAGTACCGTATGCGGATTCTGCGCTTTAATCCTGCCAGCTACACCTTGGTCGGGCAGGATGATCAGCCGGTCAAAGCCACGCTGAAAGACCATCTGAGCACCGCGCGGATGGCGCTCAAGGCATAACGCCGCCATGAAAAAGCATGAGATACTGCCGCTGCATCTGTAGCGGCAGTTTTTTTATGCCCGAACCCACCCCTGAATAATCGAAGCTCACCATGAACAACAAAGCCATCGTCCGTCATATCTTGGTCAAAGACCGTGAGCTGTGCGAGCAGCTCCGCCTGCGCATTGCCAAGGGCGAAGACTTTGCCAAATTGGCCAAGCAGTATTCGACCTGCACCTCGGCCAAGAAAGGCGGCGAGCTGGGCGAGATCAGTCGGGGTCAGTTGGTCGGATCGATTGATAGCGTGGTGTTTGGCAAAGCCGAGCATGTGGTGCATGGCCCGATCAAAAGCAAGTTTGGCTTTCATCTGGTCGAGACCAAGTTTCGTTTCTAGACGGTCACATCCGTACACACTTTTGGCTAATGACAACACCGCATTCGAGGGGATACCCTGTCAGTCCAGCGCCGCGATGTAAGACTGCGGCGAATTTTCAATCTATCGTTAGAGACCCTCATCATGCGCGCACTCCAAGTAGAAGCCTTCGCCGACCCATCGAGCCTGATCGTCTCCGAGATCGCCGAGCGCGCACCGGATCAGGGTGAGGTCAAAATCCGTATCGCCGGAGTCGGTGTCGGTTTTTATGATGGGCTGGTGGTGAAGGGTGAATATCAGATTAAACCGCCATTACCCTTTGTGCCCGGCAGTTCGGTTGCGGGCATTGTGGAGGAAGTGGGTGCTGGCGTAGACACCCTAAAGATTGGCGATCATGTCGCTGCCTTTGTCTGGATGGGCGGCATGGCTGAGAAACTGACCTTGGCGGCGCATCTGTGTACCGTCCTGCCCAAAACGATCGAACTGGTGGATGCGGCCAATTTCTTTATCGCCTATGCCACGGGTCTATTTGGTCTGCGAGAGTGTGGTCATCTGCAGGTTGGAGAGACCGTGCTGGTGTTGGGCGCGTCCGGCACCACTGGGTCGACGGCTATCGAGATCGCCAAAGCGATGGGCGCGCGCGTCATCGCCTGTGCCTCCACCGCTGAAAAGCGCGAAGCCTGTACCCGACTGGGCGCGGATGTCACCATCGACAGCACGGCGGAAGACTGGCACAAACAAATCCGCGCCATCGCCGGTCGCGGTGTGAATGTGGTCTATGATCCGGTCGGTGGTACCGTGTCGGAGTCGGCGCTTAGGCTACTTGCGCCCGGCGGACGCCATCTCGTCGTCGGGTTTGTCGCGGGCATCGCCAAAATCCCGACCAACCTGCCGTTGTTAAAACGCTGCAGCATCGTCGGGGTCAATTGGGGCGCGGAAACCATGGATAATCCAGCCATCGTGCCACCCGTCATTCGCCAACTGATCGAATGGACCATTGCCGGTAAGCTGCACTCAACCCCTGATCATATCTATCCGATGGCGCGCGCCGGTGAGGCCTTTGCCGCGCTGTTTGAGCGTCGCCTGCATGGCAAAATCGTCATCGTCCCCTAAACGGACACAGAGAAACTAAAACACTTAGCCCGTGCATAAAAGTGTACGGAGTAGTATTCTTTGCCTATACAAAAAATACATGGAACCGTGATGACGCAGACCCTCAGCCCCAAGCGCGAGCTTTGGCTACTCCTGACCCTTGCCGGCATTCAGTTTACCAGTATCCTCGATTTCATGATCATGATGCCGCTGGGGCCGCAGTTTACCCAGCTGTTTCAGATCTCGGATGCCCAGTTTGGTCTATTGGTCTCAGCCTATACGCTGGCGGCGGGGGCTTC
>JASLJP010000003.1 GCA_030152425.1 Aquirhabdus sp. | reverse complement strand
CCGCCCATACAGTAGCCCAGTAACGACAGCTCCGTCTGACCGCTATGCTCTTGCACCGCTTTGACCGCTTTGGGAAACCAGGTCAGGGTATATGTTTCCAGTGACAGTGCTGCCTCACCCCGTCCCGGCTTGCCCCAATCGATCAAATACACCTGAAAACCACGCGCCAGAAAATAACGCACCAATGACCGCTCTGCCATCAGATCGAAGATCCACGCATAGACACCCAGAGGCGGCACCATGATGACTGGGATCGGAAAGGGTTGTTTGTTTACCGGCAGGGACATACCACTGATGTCAACGCGCGGCTCAACAAGCGGGGGATAATAGTGCACCGAAAACAACCCCTCGCGGAACAACTCAATGCGCTCGGTTTTGTCTTGTAAATGATACTGCTCTGGGTTTTTACGACGATTGATGGCATTGCGTGCACCCTGCCGTGTTTGACGCACTGCATAGGCGACGGATTTTAATAAGGACGGCATCATCAGCTCCCTGAGGTTTTTCTTGTTGACTCTTGATTTTCATTGTAGGCGATTTGCCGATGCAGGCAAGCGAGAAAAGCGTTAATTTATTCAAATCTTAACCAATCCTAAAATCCAGTCGATTATTTGAGCACCACACCTGTAGCGTCCGCATGTGCAAGCATCCATACGATACAAGTGAGTGTCACAAACAGGCATGAACAGGCTTACTCTACGACAGTAAGCCAGTCCGTTTTACGCAGGCGCAGACTTTCGCGTTTACGCTCCCGCATACGCATGAGGTCGACATCTGCGTCATCATGCACACCGCTTTTATGCAACAAAGGATGTAGCGCCAAATGATTGCGCTCCCGAATTGGCGCGCGTTTTTTAGATTTCATCGCGACTACCCCTTGATACACAGGACTTGGCGTAAGGTGTGAACAACCTCCACCAAATCCGTTTGATTGGCCATGACCCGATCGATGTCTTTATAGGCAGACGGAATCTCGTCGATCACGCTGCTGTCTTTACGACACTCGATACCCGCGGTTTGGCGCGCCAAGTCCTCTACATTGTATAAACGTTTAGCCTTGCCACGACTCATGCGTCGTCCGGCGCCGTGCGAGCATGAGCAAAACGATTCGGCGTTGCCTTTACCACGCACGATATAGGACTTGGCACCCATCGATCCGGGAATGATGCCCAACTCGCCATCATAAGCGCTGATCGCCCCTTTACGCGTGACATACACCAGCTCCCCAAAGTGCTCCTCCTGCTGCACATAATTGTGGTGACAGTTGATCGCCTCTTTGGTCAGTTGAAATGGCGGCAGATATGCCCGCAGCGCGATCAGGATCAGACGCATCATTTCACGGCGGTTTTCCACCGCGTAGTCCTGCGCCCAACCAACAGCTTCAATATAGTCATCAAAGCTGGTCGAGCCTTCGGCAAAATAGGACAAGTCCACATCCGGGACATGACCGAAGCGATGTTGGGCTTCTTTCTTGGCACGCTCAATAAAATAGGTGCCGATACAGTTGCCCAAGCCTCGGCTACCTGAATGCAGCATTACCCAAACATCGTCCTGCTCGTCCAGACACAGTTCAATAAAGTGATTTCCACCGCCCAATGTGCCTAGCTGTTTTTGCCACGTCCGGTCAAAGTCGCGCAACATGCGCTTCAGTCCACCATGTTTATCGGTGATGCCTTTTAAGCGTTTGGCCAATGGGTCGAGGGTCGAAGCTTTGGCTTTGGCCTGCCGGTGGAGCTCAAACCCCACTGGCACGCTGTGCTCGATAGCGCTCCTGATCTGGCGCAGGTTTTCGGGCAGTTGCGAAGCCTTTAGCCCGAGCCGGATCGCATTCATGCCGCAGCCGATATCGACACCCACCGCAGCCGGAATGATGGCGCCTTTGGTCGGGATCACACTGCCAACCGTTGCACCAATCCCCGCATGCACATCCGGCATGACCGCCACGTGTGAATGAATAAATTGTAATTGGGCAATTTTACCCAATTGGGTTAATGCCGCCTGTTCAATGTCGTGGGTAAATATTTTTACCGGCACGCCATAACCAGCCTCGGCATTTAAGGTCAATTGAATGGCCATGATTTTTATTACTCTACATATATATTTAAAAACGTTGGGTAAACGTCACCCATACCCCGATTTTGATAAAATCGAGGATGGTAGAAAACAAAAAGCCCTAGCGAATGCTAGGGCTTTAAGCATTCGAACGTTACCGATCAGGCAAACGTCCGAATGGGGAGCGCTTACCAATTAGATCAATGATTTTCCTGAAATAAACAACATGGCGTGCTCCTCTTCAATTCTGGGGTTAAGACGGACTGCCTTAACCAATAGCGCGCATTTTAAGCGTTCTGATTTAAAAATCAAGGCCATTTCAAAAATATTTTATATATCATCACAAATAAAAAATATTTGCAGTAATACTCATTATCCAGCAGATCTTTCACCTATTAAAAAGCCAGCAATTTCTGCTGGCTCTCTCGTATCATATCGCCTGTTTAAGAACGATAGTCTGCATTGATCTTGACATAGTCATAAGAGAAGTCACAGGTCCACACCGTATCGACTTCATCACCACGGCCGAGATGGATGCGGATCATAATCTCAGGCTGCGCCATGACGGCTGCACCTTCGGCCTCGGTATAGTCCGGGTTAGCGCCGCCGTCTTTGACGATCTGCACCTGATCCAGATAGACCTGCACATGTGACACGTCCAGATCCGGAATCCCGGCATTGCCGATCGCACAGACGATACGCCCCCAGTTTGGATCTGAGGCAAAGAACGCCGTTTTAATCAGTGGCGAATGGGCAACTTTATAGGCCACATCACAGCACTCTTGCGTGGTCAGCCCGCCTTCGACTCGTACGGTCATAAACTTGGTTGCACCTTCACCATCGCGCACGATCAGTTGCGCCAAACGCAGAAACACACGATTAAAGGCAGCTTCAAAGTCACCATAACGGTCATCAGAGACCGAGGTCAGCTCACGACCACCCGCTTGACCTGTAGCAACCAAGACACAAGAGTCATTGGTCGATGTGTCGCCATCAATCGTGATGCGGTTAAATGATTGGTTTACGGCACTGCGCAGCAACTGCTGCAGTATGTCTTGGGCGATAGGCGCATCGGTCGCTACAAATCCCAGCATGGTCGCCATATTGGGACGAATCATCCCGGCGCCTTTGCTGATGCCGGTAATAGTATAGGTATCACCGTTTAGCATCAGAATTTCACTGGCACCTTTGGGCAGTGTATCCGTGGTCATGATCCCGTGCGCCGCCTCTGTCCACGCGTTTGCGTCCAAAGCCTGCAGTGCCGCGGGTAAACCCGCGACCAAACGCTCGATCGGCAGTTGCTCGCCGATCACACCTGTAGAAAACGGCAGAATTTGGTTGGTAGCGACACTGGTCAGATCCGCCAAGGCAGCACATGACGTCAGCGCATTCTTCAGACCCAGCGAGCCCGTACTGGCATTGGCATTGCCGGTATTGATGAGCAGATAACGCGGTGTGCTGGCCAAGTGTTCACGTGCAACCAACACCGGTGCTGCGCAAAATGAATTCTGGGTAAATACCGCAGCCGTGGTTGAGCCGGGTGCCAGCTCGAACACCACGAGATCACGGCGGTTTTTATAGCGAATATAGCTTTCCGCAATCCCGATGCGCACTCCTTTCACAGGCTGCATGAGCGGCATCTGCAAGTCACCAACGGCCATAATAATTTCCTTGATATATAAAAAAGAGGGAGAAAGCGTGAGATAAAATTTTCGATATTATGCAGCAGAATTACGCGCTGGGGCAGAGGCTAATGTTGATTTCTCATCATTTCACTACATGGACTTGCAATATAGCTGCGCTACACTGGCAGGGTGCAGGCCAGTCATCCCCCTCTCGAGATCAACCGAGCCTGCAGACTGGCGTACTCCGTTTTAGACCTACCGCTGCGACCTCGACAATGCAGTAGCTGACTGATTTAGGTACGCTTTGAATACAAGATTAGATTGCTATTTGTCACACTCGGCGTAAGCTGTTTTGACCATACACGCACCCACAAAAGGCGAGCAGCCTCAACGCCACTCGCCGACAATCGACCTAAACCCTCGTCTATAAACCGTGCAGGGATCATAATCATGATGGATTTGTTAACCGAACACGAAATATCTCCAACCGGAAAAACAACGGTCAGTACGGCGCCACGCTATGCAGTCTGGATCATTTTTATCGCCATTACGATCCTCTGCCTCGCCAAGCAGGTCTGGTGGCTGGCATTCGTCACGGGTGCGTTCGTCCTCTTAGGCTTTCGTGACCGCTTCCAAAACCGCCACGCCATCCTGCGTAATTACCCGATCATCGGCCATATGCGCTTTTTGTTTGAGCAGTTCCGCCCCGAGATCCGTCAATATTTTATTGAAAGCGATACTGACGAGTTGCCCTTCTCACGTGATCAACGCGCGGTAGTCTACCAACGGGCAAAAAAAGAAAACGATACCAAGGCCTTTGGTACCATCAGCAATCTCTATGAAGGCGGCAGCGAATGGATGACCCAATCGATCGGGGCCATGACCCTCAAAGATCATGACTTTCGCATCGTGATCGGCGGCAAGGACTGCCTACAACCCTACTCGGCCTCGGTGTTTAATATCTCGGCCATGAGCTTCGGCGCATTGTCTGCCAACGCTATCCTTGCGCTCAATCGCGGCGCTGAGATGGGCGGCTTCTACCATGACAGTGGTGAGGGGGCGCTCAGTCCGTATCACCTCGTGCATAAAGGCGACATCGTGTGGGAAATCGCGTCCGGTTATTTTGGCTGTCGTACGATCGATGGCCAATTTGACCCGCAAGAATTTCACAACAAAGCCATCAACCCGCAAGTCAAAATGATTGAAATCAAGATCAGCCAAGGTGCAAAACCCGGACTTGGCGGCCTGCTCCCCGCCTCCAAAGTGACCCCCGAAATTGCCCGTACACGCGGCATCCCCGTTGCCCA
>JASLJP010000334.1 GCA_030152425.1 Aquirhabdus sp. | reverse complement strand
GCGCGCTTGATCGGTATCCGAGATCAGGCACCCTGTCCGATCCAGCTGGCGATGGCGGCAGAGCGGGCGGGTGTGGTGTGTGCGGCGATCAAATAGATCGGTGGATTAGATCTAGGCGGTATGCGTTTGAGCCATGATTTTTTTCCTGTTTTTAGGCTGGTGGTCGGCCAAACCTGCTAATTCTATCAGGTGGTTAAATATCGAAACGGGGGTACTATGATCTCAAGTTGCACGGCACGACCGGTTGCATGCTAGCGTCGGCCACAGGGTCAACGCGAGGTTCCAAAAGCCATAACGAGATGTGTACCACTTTACCACCACCGTCGCGCCCCCCATGCGCGATGGTTTTTTTAATTTTTCGATTTCCCTTCAGTCTAAGGGTATAGCCGTGCTGTGCTACTGAGCCGGGTCAATATTTTTAATCGAGTGAGTCATAGCGATGGACATTTCTTCTCACAAAGAACCGCTATCGAAGTCGAATAAACTGTACTTGTTCCTGTGTGCGGTCTCTTGGTTCATCTTGGCATTCGTTGCATTATTTGCGCTGTATTTTAGCGCGCTCTCTCTCCTTCATTCCTTGAATTATGCCGTTCTGCATCTGTCCCAATATCCGGGTCAGTGGATGCTGTGCATTGCCGCGCCTGCGCTTTTAGTTGCGCTATCGGCGCTACGCGTGTTTAAACGACGACTCGATCAGGATTATTAGGCGACAGCGCGCGGATGGTAGCGGCGATTTTGTTGGTGGCGTTGAGTTTTTGCATGCTGATCTTGGTGAGGCGCGATATGGTTACAGTAGCCCGAGTACCAGCGCGCGTATGGTAGCAGCGATTTTGTTGGTGGCGTTAAGCTTTTGCATAGTGTTGGCGATATGGAAATTGACCGTACGCTCGGAGATATTGAGGATCAACGAGATCTCAAATGAGGTCTTGCCCTCGGCTGTCCAGCGCAGGACTTCGGTTTCACGCTGCGAGAGTTGGGTGGCGGCTTCGGGAGTTTCGCGCTCGTAGACGATACGGGAGATGCCGAGGTGCATGGACTGCGCCAGCCAGTAGAGTTTTTCCTCGTGGGCGCGCTGCTCCAGGATGTCCATCTGGTCGTGGCTGCGGGCGAGGGTGATCATCCCGGCCACACCTTGGGCATTGCGGCACGACTGGACGAGGCCGACCTTGAGGCCAAAGGACTGGGCATCCTCCCACAGATCGGGGGCGTCTTTAAACACTTTGTCGGAGTAGCTGAGCGGGTCGAGGGACTTCTGGCAGTGACGGACGGTGGGGTCCTTGAGCAGATAGTTATTGTCCATATAGGCTTGTTGCCAGCCCGCGTCGTAGTTGTTGAGCATGATCAGTTTGGGCTGTGCGATGGACAGGGGCAGTTGCATGCCATACGCGCAATAGTCGAAACCCAGCGTCGCAGCGATGGCGCGCGCTTTATCGAAGAGTTCATGCTCTGAAGTGATGTCGCGGAAGGCAGAAAGATTATCTTCTTTCCAGTTTTGCATGTTGCTCTGTCCCCTGACTTGGCGCTATGCGTTTTTGTGTCCCTTATGGTCGGTCTTAATCTAAAGACCTATCCTTAAGTCTTTGTATGTTATGCTAAATATTTTGTGCTGGCTGGGTTTGCGTTCTAGGTCACATTTTTGCCCTGATTCTCGCAAACCCTAGCATGATGTGGAATCGTACGCGTCGGTAACCCGCCAAGCGGTGTACTACGCAGATAACTGGATATACGGTCGATGGAATGTGAATTGCATCACCTAATTCAGACAAGCAATCCTGTCAGGATGTTATGACAAGCTATTGTATCCGCGCTTGTTTTTATTATAGCAACAGTCCGGCCGCAATGATGATTTGCGCGCTATCAACGTGTAACTGAATGTGAGGATTTACGGATGACGAACTCCCCAGATGGCTTCATACGCATGGCTTTTGACACGCTCCAAAGAACGGATTTCAGCCACATCATTTCGGTGGTGGAGGATGAGGAACGGCACGCCGCCCAGCGGGTGGTGAGCGGCTATACCGAGTGGGCGAGCGAGATCACCCCGCGCATCAGTATCGGCTGGGACTGGCAGCTGTCGATCGACGGTGCCAAGGCGTCGATCTGCAAGGCCGGCTCACCGCGGATCAATGTCATGCTGATCGATGCCACTGAGGGCGATCTTGGCTTCTGGGAAAGCGTCAACATGGTCGACCACTTTATCGACACGTTGGCCTGGGAACATGTCGTACGAGCGACGCTCGACGAGCCACTGGCAGACGTGGTCATGAATTACAGCTGAAAAATGCCAGCAACTGGGCGGTAGCCAGTCAATATGTAACTAATCATTCGATGGCGCAGTGCTGCGGCCAGCGCTGGATGCCCCAGAAACAGGGGGCTTGCGTGGCGTGAAATCGACTAAAAATGCAGCACGGCAGCGTGGGTTTCGCTGCTGTGCCGGTCGTGATCCTGAATAAAAACAATCACTCCGTACGCCCAGACTGTCAGTTTGGTCGGGTATGCGGCGTCCTTAAAACGACACGAGAGATGTCGTAGATTAGCTCGTCCTAAAAAAATGCAAAACGCGCAAGCTGTCAATTCTGACAGTTATTTGCAGCCTGCCTGTCGTGGCAAATTCATGTCGTACATTACATGGATAGGCGGCTAAAAATTATGCGCATTACAACAAAATCATCAGGCGAAATCTCCCCACGTTTCCATACCGAAATTGCCCACTATCGCTATAAAGTGTTCGTCGAAACACTGGGCTGGGAGCTGCAAACGCAAAACGGCGAAGAATTGGATCAATTTGACCGTCCGGACACCTACTACGCCATCGCGCAAAACGATGCAGGCGACATCCTCGGCTGCGCCCGCCTGCTGCCGACGGACAAACCGTACCTGCTGGGTGATGTGTTCCCCGAGCTGATGAACGGCCAGCCGCTGCCGAATTCGGCGGATATCTGGGAGCTGTCGCGCTTTGCTGCGGTGGATTTTAGCAACAGCACGGCAGGCAAGGCCGGTCAGTTTTCTTCGGTCATCGCGGTCGATCTGCTGCGCGGCGCGCTGCAATACGCCAAAGCGCAAGGTGCCAAGCGTCTGGTCTCGGTCTCTCCGGTCGGGGTCGAGCGTCTGCTGCGTCAAGCGGGCTTTAAAGCCCACCGTGCCGGCCCACCGATGGTCATCGACGGTCATCCGATCTTTGCCTGCTGGATCGAGCTGGACGACCTTTAACCGCGCAGGACGCGATTTTTTGCGCTTGGGGCAAGCCCATCACCCGTGCTTTGCTTCAGGTGCGCAAGATCGCTGCGGCGTCACGCGGTAAATGCACGACCCATAATAATAACGCTGTCCCTTTTACTCCTTTCCCCATGCCGTGCGGCTGGGGAATTTTTTATGCCCGCAGCAGTCGCTTGAGTACGCTGGGCTTCGATCTTTCGCGATAGACCGTTGAAATCAGAAGGCCTGAATCACGCGCAGGTTGATCTGGTTGTGGGTCTTAAAGCCATTGCGCACGCTGAGGTCTTGGCCGTAGGTGGCGGATAGCTGGGTGGTGCGCGAGACCCACAGGCCGGAGCCGATCCAGTACTTACTCACGACATTGGCGCCGGTTTTGACGCCGTTTTGCGTGGTGGCACCGGCATCCATATAGGACAGTCCGGCACGGATATCAGCCGCTGGTGAGACAAAGTAGCGGACGCTGCTCTGCAGTTGGAAGCCGGGCTTTTGGCTGAGTGTGCCGCCACCGACCGCGTCGCTGTTGTCGCCATGGATCGTGCCATCGGCGGCGATATCCCACGCGAGGTTGGGCAGGGGGCGGGTGGAAAAAGCCAACTGCAAGGTGCCGCGATAGCGGTTTTGGCCATAGTTCACGCCATTGTGGCGGTCATAGCTGCCGGTCGGCAGGTACAAAAACGGCGACACGGCCAGATAGGTCTTTTGCTGGGGATCGTTATAGACCCAGACCGGCAGGGACAGGATCAGATCGCATAGCCCCTGATCATTGCCGATATAGTTGCCCATGATCGTCTCGGACACACGGCCAAAGGGCTGGATGATGAGAGGCACGACCAGAAAGCCGCCGACATCGTAGTAGTGCTGCAGGCTGACGATGCCCAGCTCGGTATGCAGGCTGTTTTTGCCCGGCACGCGGGTGCTGCCACTATAGAGGCTGTCGCTGAGTCCGTTTTGCAGGTATAGATTGCCGATGGTGGTGCCGACGGGGGCGGGGTCATAGTCACCGGCATTGAGATCGAGGGCGTAGAGGTGCGGGGTGACCAGCATACTGCTGATGAGCGCAATCGTTGCACTCAGTTTGGGGGAAATCATAGTGCACGTAGCTCTGCTATAGGGTGATGACAACGGCTTTTTTGGAGGAAGAGCCACACGGGATAAACTGTCCAGCGCAGATCTCTGTGCGCCAGATAGAGACCGGAGTCTCGTATTTTTGCGGATCATACCCTGAAATCTGTCTCCTGTCGTTACGGCCTGCACGCAAAAGGCTGTACGACATCCACGATATCCGCCAGCCCGTTAGATTGTGTAGATCTCGGCGCTGCAGACCGTAAACAGCCGCCTGAAAGGGCGGCTGTGTGGTGTCAGATGTACAGGTGCGAACGATCACTCATCCGTCATTGAACATTCGACATTCGACGGGTCTTGGCGGCAGCGGATCTTTTTCAGGATGCCCATCATTTTTTTGTCATAGATGCCAGCGCGGGTCA
>JASLJP010000349.1 GCA_030152425.1 Aquirhabdus sp. | reverse complement strand
GTGGGAATATCAATGGTACTGGCAACACGCTGGCTAATGTGCTGCACGGCGGTACAGGCAACAATATCCTCGACGGCGCTGCCGGTGCCGATACCATGGCGGGTGACGCAGGCGATGATACCTATCTCGTTGACGATATCGGCGATGTGGTGACGGAAAACGCCGCAGCAGGGACGGACACCGTGCAGTCGTCGATCAGCTATACGCTGGGTGCGAATGTCGAAAATCTGACCCTGCTCGGAACGGGCACGCGTAATGGCGTGGGCAATAGTCTAGGCAATGTGCTGACCGGCAATGCTGGCAATAACAAACTGGATGGTGGCACGGGTATCGACACGATGATCGGCGGTCTGGGCAATGACACCTATGTGGTCGATGTTGCAGGGGAGACCATCACCGAAAATGCTGCTGAAGGTACCGACACCGTTCAGTCTGTCGTCAGCTATACGCTGGGTGCCAATGTGGAAAACCTGACCTTGCTCGGAACGGGCACGCGCAATGGCGTCGGCAATAGCCTCAACAATGTGCTGACCGGCAACGCTGGCAAAAATTCCCTGAGCGGTGGTGCAGGCAATGACACCTTGGTCGGCGGCGCCGGAATCGACACGATGATCGGCGGCACGGGCAATGACACCTACAGCGTCGACCATGTCGGCGATGTGGTGACCGAAGCGGCCAATGCCGGTAGCGATACGGTTCAAACCGCCCTGACCTATACCTTGGGCGCCAACCTTGAAAACCTGACCCTGACCGGCACGGCTGCAATCAACGGAACGGGCAACGCGTTGGCCAATGTCATCACCGGCAATGATGGCAATAACCTGCTGAATGGTTCGACGGGGGCAGACACCTTGATTGGCGGCGTGGGCAGTGATACCTACATCGTCGATGACATTCATGATGTGGTGATCGAGCAGGTCGAAGCGGGCGCGGTAACGCGCGTGAGTACCACCAGTAGTGGTGTGCAGGCCAACGACTATAGCCAGACCCCGGTCTTTACGCCGGATGGCAGCGCGGTGATGTTTACCAGCAAGGCAAGCAATCTGGTGACTGGAGACAGTAATGGGTCGACAGACATCTTTATCAAAAACTTAACCAGCGGCGCTGTGACCTGCATCAGCACGTCATCGGCTGGGGTGCTCGGCAATAGCAGTAGTCGTAATGCAGTATATTCACCCGATGGCAATTATGTCGCGTTTGAGAGTGATGCCAGTAATCTGGCCGCTGGGGATAATAATGGTTTAACCGATGTCTTCCTTAAAAATCTGCATACGGGGCAAGTCACCTTGCTCAGTAGCGATAGTGGCGGTTTCGCAGGGAATGCCGGCGGTTTGAACCCGGTCTTTGCGCCTGATGGCAGCAAGGTCATGTTTAGCAGTGGCTCCAGCGATCTGGTGGCCGGTGACAGTAATGGCCGACAGGATATCTTTATCAGAGATCTCGCCAGTGGTGTCGTGACCCGAGTGAGTACATCAAGTAGCGGCGTACAAGGCGATGGCAGGAGCGATTATGCCTCCTTTTCCCCAGACGGCAACAAGATCGTGTTTTCCAGCTATGCCAACAATCTGGTGGCGGGAGATAGCGGCAACACGCTCGATCTGTTTGTCAAAGATCTGCAGACTGGCGTAGTGACCCTCGCCAGCACCTCAAGTACGGGCGTACAGCTAGGCAGCGATAACAGTTACGCCGTCTTTTCGCCCGATGGCAGCAAGTTGCTTTTTAACGCGTGGACCCCAGCGCCCGATGGCTTAAGCGCGATTGATCAGGGTATTTTTATCAAAGACCTGATCACAGGAACCCTCACTCGTATCAGCACGGATCGTCTGGGTACAGTGGGCAATGGCGACTTCTACTTTAAAACCTTCTTTGCATCTGATGGCAACAAAGTGATGTTTAGCAGTACGTCCAGCAATCTGGTGGCCGGAGATAACAATGCCAGCTATGATGTTTATATCAAAGACCTGACGACTGGTGCCGTGACCCTCGCCAGTATGGATCGTCAGGGTGTCGTGGGTGGGAGCAATAGTTATGCAGGCGCATTTTCAGCGGATGGGACGCAGGTCCTGCTCCAAAGTAATGCCAGCAATCTGGTGAGCGGTGATAGCAATAGTACCATCGATATCTTTATCAAGACCTTGCCGCTGGTTAGCGTCGACACCGTTCAGTCCTCGGTCAGCTATACCTTGAGCGCCAATGTTGAAAATCTGACTTTGACCGGATCGGCGGCATTGAATGGCACAGGCAATGCGCAAAATAACGTCCTGACCGGCAATAGCGCAGCCAACACCTTAAACGGTTTGGCGGGCAGCGACACGCTGATCGGTGGTCTGGGTAACGACGTGTATGTGGTGGACAATGCCGGCGATGTGGTGACCGAAAACGCCGCCGCAGGAACCGACACCGTCCAGTCGACCATCAGCTATCGGCTTGGTGCCAATGTCGAAAACTTGCTGCTCACAGGCATCGGCACGCGCAACGGGGTAGGCAACAGCCTGAACAACGTGCTGACCGGCAATAGCGGCAACAACAAACTGGATGGCGATACCGGGATCGACACGATGATCGGTGGACTGGGCAACGACACCTATGTGGTCGATGTCGCAGGGGAGACGATCACCGAGCTTGCTGGCGGAGGAACGGATACAGTCCAGTCCTCGGTCAGCTATACGCTAGGTGCTAACCTTGAAAACCTGACGCTGCTCGGAACGGGCACGCGCAATGGCGTCGGCAATAGCCTCGCCAATGTGCTGACCGGTAACTCGGGCAAAAATACCCTGACCGGCGGTACGGGCAATGACAGCTATAGCTTAGGTCGCAGCAGCGCT
>JASLJP010000276.1 GCA_030152425.1 Aquirhabdus sp. | reverse complement strand
CCAGTTTAGCCGATATGAACGGGTAGGGAAGTGCCTATTATGCACGCTCAACTGCTTATGACGCTTGCAGGTCGATCCGTGTCGAAAAGCGATATCCGGTGCCGCGCACGGTTTGGATAAAGCGGTCAAAGCCATGCGGCTCCAGCACTTTGCGCAGGCGGCGGATATGGACGTCGATGGTGCGGTCTTCGACATAGACATTGCCGCCCCAGACTTGGTCGAGCATCTGGGTACGCGTATAGGCGCGCTCGGGGTGGGTCATAAAGAACGCCAGCAGGCGGTATTCGGTCGGTCCCATTTCCACGGTCTGCGTGCCGACGCTGATGCGCTGGCTGACCGGATCCAAGGTCAAACCTTCGGCGGTGATGGCGCGCTCGGCGTTGAGGGCGCTGGCACGACGCAGAACGGCTTTGATGCGCGATACCAGCTCGCGGGTCGAAAACGGCTTGGTCATGTAGTCGTCGGCACCGGCGTCTAAGCCTTGCACTTTATTGTCTTCTTCACCGCGTGCGGTCAGCATGATCACCGGGATCTCGGACAGCGATTCGTCTTTTTTCAGGCGGCGACACAGCTCGATGCCGCTCATGTTGCCGGGCATCATCCAGTCGAGCAGGATCAGGGCAGGGCGCTGGTCGACGATGATGGCGTGAGCCTTGCGCGCGTCTTCGGCTTCGACACAGTCGTAGCCAGCGAGGTCAAGTGCGGTGTGGATCATTTCGCGGATCGGTGCTTCATCATCTACGATTAAAATACGGTCGGTCATGGGACTTGTCCATTAGGCGCGCATCACTGGGAAGTGTATACTTGGTGGCCAAGTGCGCGCGCGTTGTACAGTTAAATATCTGAAATTGGATATCATGTTCAACAGCAAGTAAGACGATACGTTTAGACGACTGATCAGATCGATTAAATACTGCTGCTATTAATAATGACAGTAATATTACAATGAATATTGTGACGGTTTGATTACGGTGGCCGATTTTATCGATAAGACGTGAGCAGATGGGTCAGTGACAGCGCAGCCAACAGGTGCTAGAGTGACACGCTGCTTTATCGAACGATTTGCCTTTGTGTGCTTGCGCAACTTGGATTTGCACTTGCTGATTTCTTGGTTGTTGGGTATTTATTTTAGGTAAACCTGTGAGTTATAAATCATGACCATCCCTGTCGTTCAGTTGCCCCTGCTTAATCTATCTACCCACCCGTTCGATCTGCTGTTGGCCGCGCTCGGCCTGCGGATGATTCAACTGGCGCGGACCAATGATGCCTTTAAAGCCACGATTAAAAATCGTGCCTTCACCATTCAGATTGAGTCACAAGACGGGATTGCGCGCAATTTCAGCGTCAGCGAAGGTCGTGTGCGTATGGCCAGCGGTCATGCAGCAAAACCTGATTTTACCCTGCGTTTTAAAGATGGCGACACTGCGGTGCGCATCCTGATGCAGGGCAACCCAGCGGCATTTATGACCGGTATGCAAGACGGCTCACTGCAGATGGAAGGCGATTTCAGCCTGCTGATGTGGTTTAACCAGGCCGCCAAAATGATCGTACCCAAGATCCCGAAACCGATCATGGCCAAAATCAAACCGGCACTCAAGCATGCCAAAAAACTGCAAGCACGTTTTCAACGTCCTCGCACCACTTAATAGGTTCGCTTATGTTACGTAATGACTGGACTCGCGACGAAATCGCGGCACTGTTTGATTTACCGTTCAATGACTTGATGTTTAAAGCGCAGACGGTACACCGTCAAAACTTTGACGCCAATGCCATTCAGGTCAGCACGCTGCTGTCGATCAAGACCGGTAACTGCCCAGAAGACTGTGGCTACTGCTCACAGTCGGCGCATCACTCAACAGATCTGACCCCTGAGAAAAAGATTGCACTGGAAAAAGTCATCGAAGCGGCCAAAGCCGCCCGCGACTCCGGCGCATCGCGTTTCTGCATGGGCGCGGCTTGGCGCAACCCGCACGAGCGCGATATGCCCTACGTGCTGGAGCTGGTCAAAGAAGTCAAATCGATGGGTCTGGAGACCTGCATGACTTTGGGTATGCTGACCGGAAACCAAGCCGAGCGTCTGGCCGAAGCGGGTCTGGACTATTACAACCATAACCTCGACACCTCACGCGAGCATTACAAACACATCATCCGTACGCGTACCTTTGATGACCGTTTGGATACGCTGGCTCATGTCCGTGCATCGGGCATGAAAGTGTGCAGTGGTGGGATCGTGGGTCTGGGCGAAGCGCGTAGCGACCGTGTCGGTCTGCTGCACGAGCTGTCCACCCTGCCGATCCACCCGGAGTCTGTGCCGCTAAATCTGCTGGTCGCCGTCGAAGGCACACCACTGGGCGACACGCCCCAGTTGCCCGTGCTGGAATGGATCAAGACCATCGCCGTCGCGCGTATCCTGATGCCGCAGAGCTATGTCCGTCTGTCGGCGGGTCGTGAAGGGCTGACCGACTCCGAGCAAGCCATGGCGTTTTTGGCCGGTGCCAACTCTATATTCTACGGTGAGAAACTGCTGACCACGCCAAACGCCGAT
>JASLJP010000267.1 GCA_030152425.1 Aquirhabdus sp. | reverse complement strand
GCTAGAGGCCACCGAAGCGCTTAAAGACACCGAACAGCAATACATGATTTCCAATACTGCGCAACAGGAACTCAGTTCAGAAATCGTACAGACGCAGCGTAATCAACAGCAGCTTGAACTGTCACGTGCGCGGCTCGACAGTAAACTACAAGCTCAGCACAGCCAAATCGAGCAACAGCGGCAGCAATTGTCTTTGCTGCAGTCGAGTCAAGAGGAAGACCAAGAGCGCTTGAACGATGTGCATCTGGAGCAAGCGGCACTGGAGCTACGGCTCAACCCGTTGATCGCGCAGCTCCAAAGTCGTGAACAAGAGTCAAGCCTCGCTCAGCAGAACTTGAGCCACATCACGCTACAGATCCAACAACTGCGCATGCAGCAGCAAAATGCCGAGCTGGAAACCCAAACGCGGCAAATCCGGATCGAGTCGCTGCAGACCGCACTGGATCGGGCGATTTTCCAGCAGCAGCAACTGGCTGACGAGTTGGCACGGCTGCATGCAGATTTGCTCAACGCGCGCGCAGCATTACCCGAGTTGACCCAGTTGCTTGCAGCAGGCGAGCAGGCGGCGCTCGAGGCTGATCATCTCTGGCAGGCGCGGCAAACCGAGCTCAAAGACGCACAAGCCAAAGTGCAAAAACTGGAACAAGAGCGACTGGGACAGACTCAGGCCGAAAACGCGCTGCGTGATGAGCTGGAAAACACACGACTGGCATGGCAGTCGGAAAAAAGCATCCTGGCACAGCTGGCCGAACACTTTGCCGGGGTAGAGGCGGCTGTTCCTGATCTGACCCAGATCACGCTGCCTACCATGAGCGAAGCACAGCTTCAAACCGAACTTGCCCAACTTGAGCAGGCGATTCAGCGCTTGGGCGAGTTAAACCTTGCTGCTCCAGCGGAGTTGGCAGAAGTCACCGAGCGTTTTGATGAGTTGAATCATCAAATGGATGACCTGAACCAAACACTGGCGCAGCTCGAAGATGCCATGCAGACCATCGACCGTGAGACGCGCAGTCTGTTTATGGCGACGTTTGACAAGGTGAATACCGAGCTGCAAGCGCTGTTCCCCAAAGTGTTTGGTGGCGGAGAGGCTCGTCTGATGTTGGAGGATGGCTGGCAGTCTGGCGTGCGCTTCATGGCACAGCCGCCGGGTAAACGTAACAGCAGCATTGCCCTATTATCCGGTGGCGAAAAAGCGCTAACTGCTTTATCCTTGGTGTTCGCTATATTTAAACTAAATCCCGCACCATTTTGTCTGTTAGATGAAGTGGATGCGCCACTAGACGACGCGAACGTTGCAAGATTTTGTCGATTGGTAACAGACCTGTCTAAAAGCGTGCAATTCATTTACATTACCCACAATAAGTTAGCGATGATGATGGCAGGTGAACTTATGGGCGTGACGATGCCTGAAGCCGGTATTTCAAAGTTGGTTGCCGTGAATTTGGACGAAGCGGAAACGCTCGTCGCCTCAGGAGGGGCTTGATCCATGGATATTCTGGTAATGCTCGGCATAATCGTCGCGATCATTCTGATGGCGGTAGGACTGTATATGATGGTACGTCGTCCAGACGCACCCGCTCGTCCGATCGAAAAAACAACCAAGGCGCCTCTTGTTGCCGAAGAAATTTCATCCGAGTCTACCTCTGCAGTTCCTTCTGAGCCGGTGATCTCGGCCAATCAGTTCATCACACAAACGATTCATCAACAGGTGGTTGAGCATCCAGCCAGCGTTGCCAAGCAATCTTCAGATGCAGACGACATCAACACAGATCAGCCGCTGACAACGACGCCAGCTCCGCAGGACTTCGATGATCTGCCGATTCTGGATCAGGAAGTTTCACAGTCACTGGAACCGGTCGATAAGCCGGAACAAGGCGGACTAGATGCGATGCTGGATGACCTGGAGCAGGCTACGCTGCAACCGACTGACCGCATCCAGCCGACCGTCGATGCTGCTGTGGACGAGCAATTGGATGAGCCGCATCTCGATACCACCCTCGCGATCAGCCCACAGCAGTCGGCCATAGAAACCGCCCAGCTGGCGGAATGGCAAGGCGAAAGCTTACTGATCGACGAACACCTCGCCGACCATAGCCGCAGTGAAGAAGATAGCATCTTGGTGCAAGCCGAGCATATCATTGCTATTAATCTGCTGCCGAAGAGCGGTCGTCCGCTCGAAGGGCGTAAGGTGCTCGAAGCGCTGCGTAAACATGGGCTGCGTTTTGGTGAGATGTCTTTGTTTCACCGTTACGAAGAGTCCTCGGGTCAAGGTGCGCTGATGTTTAGCGTGCTGAAATTTACCAAAGATGGTCCGGTCGGTTTTGATCTGGACACCATGGTGCAAGAAAACTTTGAAGGCTTATCCTTCTTCCTTGCACTGCCGGGCATTCGCCCGCTACAGGGCTTTGATATGATGATCAGCACCGCGCAGCGTCTGAGTGTTGATTTCTATGCTCAGCTCTTCGACGAGGAAATGAACCTGTTTAGTGAACAGCTCAAGAGCCATTATCGTCATCAAGTACTCGACTTTAGACCTTCTGTTTTGAATTAAGACCGGCGTGGTCATGTCGCAAAAAAAGCACTCGATGGAGTGCTTTTTTAACGTATTCAGTCAAGAATTCCATCAGTGTATTAAGTCAGTTTGCCGTATCGGGGAGATTTATCATGACGCAACCATTGGATCTATTTCAGCACGCTTCCCAATCAACGCTTGCCGAAATGCGTCAACTGATCGATTTGCTCAGAAAGCATAGCTACGCCTACTATGTGCTGGATGAGCCACAACTAGATGATGGTGAATACGACCAACTGACCTTGCGTCTTAAAGCGCTTGAAGATGCCCATCCTGACCTGATTCAGTCTGACTCACCGACCTCGCGTGTCGGCGGTGAAGCACAGGGTCAGTTTCAAAGCGTCGTTCATCAGGTGCCGATGCTGTCGCTGGGCAATGCGTTTAATTATGATGACCTGCAGTCCTTTGACCAGCGTATTCGTGATCGCTTACCGAACCAAGAGATCCGCTATGAGCTGGAGCTCAAACTCGATGGTCTCGCGGTTGCATTGCACTACCATGACGGTGTGCTGGTGCAAGGTGTAACGCGTGGCGATGGCGAGACGGGTGAAGACATCACCCATAGTGCAAAGACCATTCGTAATCTGCCACATCGACTCGTTGATCCCAGTGGTAAGCCCATCCCCAGCGTGCTGGAAATTCGCGGCGAAGTATTGATGCCCAAAAGTGGGTTTCACAAGCTGAATCGCGATGCCGAAGCCCGAGGCCTCAAGACCTATGTCAATCCGCGTAATGCTGCAGCAGGGAGTTTGCGCCAGCTCGATCCGGCGATTGCCGCTCAGCGGCCATTGGCGTTTTATGCATACTCCATCGCCCAGAGCCAGCCTGAGCATGACAATACCACACAGTCCGCCACGCTCTACTGGCTGAAGACCTTGGGCTTTACCATCTCCGAGCGTCTGGAGGTGGTCGACAGTATCGAGGCGGTGCAACAAGTCTATGAAGATATCAACACCCATCGCGATGATCTCGCGGTTGAAATTGACGGCATGGTGGTCAAAGTCGACGCTCTACGGCAGCAACAGCAGTTGGGTTTTCTCAGCCGTGAACCGCGTTGGGCAACCGCCTATAAATTTCCCGCCAAGGCGGCATTGACCACGGTTGAACAGATCGATTGGCAAGTAGGGCGTACCGGTACCTTGACTCCTGTGGCGCGTCTCAAACCCGTGTTTGTCGGCGGGGTCACGGTCAGTAATGTCACCCTGCATAACATCGGTGAGATTGAGCGTTTAGAGTTGCGCGTGGGTGATACGGTTAGCATTTATCGCTCCGGGGATGTGATTCCCAAAGTAGAGCGTGTTTGGCCGGAGTTTAGGCCGACCGATGCGCAGCCTGTCATGCTGCCGACGATTTGCCCCGTCTGTAGCTCGCCCGTGGTCATGCCGGAAGATGAGGCGCTGGCACGCTGCACGGGCGGGCTATTTTGTCCGGCGCAGCGGATTGAGGCAATCCGTCATTTTGTCTCGCGCAAGGCGATGGACATCGACGGCTTGGGTGAGCGTTGGGCAGAGGCGCTACTCAGTCAGGGTTTGATCGAAGACGTCTCTGGGCTTTATCAGTTGCATACGCGGCGTGATGAATTGCTGACGATTGAGAAACTCGGCGAAAAGTCGGTGCAAAATCTTCTGGACGCCATCGAAGCCAGCAAGAAAACCACCTTTGCACGGTTTATCTACGCACTCGGTATCCGGGGAGTGGGAGAGAACACCTCGCGGAATCTGGCCGAGCAGTATGAGACGCTGGATCGCCTGTTTGCGGCTGACGTAGAGAGCCTGAAAATGACCCCCGATGTCGGAGAGATCTCGGCGCAGTGGATCCATGGTTTCCTGCGTGAAGCGCATAACCATCAGATCATCGAGCGGCTCGTTGCAGCGGGCGTACACTGGGATGCGCCGATCAAGCGTACCCGTCAGCCTTTGACCGGCGAGAGTTGGGTGTTGACCGGTGCACTATCGCGCTTTACCCGCGAGCAAGCGACCCTGATCCTGCAGGAGCTTGGCGCTCGGGTCAGCGGTAGTATCTCCAGCAAAACCCGGGCGCTGGTCGTGGGTGAAAAGGCCGGCAGTAAGCTCGATAAAGCCACCTCACTCGGTATCCAGACCTATACCGAAGACGAGTTTGTCACCTTTGTAGCCAAGCATGGCGTAGAGCTATAGACTCGAGTCAACGGGAAGAGATTGGAGCATTGATGAGTACACCGCGCAAACTGTGGCTAGACCTTGGCAACACCCGCCTGAAATACTGGCTGACGGCGGGGGAGACCCTTGTCGCCTCGGGTGCCGAGTTGCACCTCCAGTCACCGGCAGACTTGTTGCTGGGTCTGGTTGATCGCCTGCGTGGCTTTGAGCCGACTTTTGTCGGCGTATCTTCGGTATTGGACGCTAGTGCAAATCAGCGCATCAAAAAAACGCTGGCACCGATCAACTGCCCCGTCGAGTTTGCCCAAGTACTGGCGACCTCCCATGGTCTGATCACGGGTTATGACCATTTAGATAAACTCGGTATCGACCGCTGGTTGCAGGTGCTGGCACTGTCAGGGCAGGGTAAGGATTATTGCGTGGTGGGCTGCGGTACAGCACTCACCCTAGACTTGCTTGACGATCAAACGCATCGCGGAGGCTATATCCTGCCGAGTTTCTATTTGCAACGTGAGGCGTTGGCACAAGGCACCCGCCGCGTGCAAGTGCCCGAAGGAGCCTTTAGTGACTTATCCCCGGGACGAAACACTCAAGACGCCGTACATCACGGGATCTTGCTGGGTATCGTGGGTGCGGTCGAGAAACTGGTACGCGCCGAGCCAGCACGCCATCTGGTATTAACCGGCGGTGATGCGGGATTGATTCGTGATTTTCTGGACTTGGACAATCCTATCGAGACCGAGCCAGATCTCCTCCTGAGAGGACTACAGCGCTATTTTTCTTAGGTCAGCTATCTAGCTGATACGCACTAACAGCACTTCAGAGTCACCGCCGTCACTGTCAGTGACCAATAAAAACACCTCACCCCCCAGTTCACTGCGCAGCCACGTGATCCCTTCGACTTTGATTGGTAGCG
>JASLJP010000233.1 GCA_030152425.1 Aquirhabdus sp. | reverse complement strand
GCATCATTCCAGATGGCGGGGTCTTCCAGCTCGCGCAGGACTTCTTCTAGACGTTCGACCTTGAGATCAAAGTCAAAGAGACCCCCTAAGCGTGTTGCCGCGCTCGGTCAGGTCTTTGATGCGAAGGATATACGGGTTAATTTCCACGAAAGTTCTACTCTATTTGGGTAAATCTAAAAAACAAGGAGGGGATTTTAATACAAACCGACGGCCAGATGCGTATTTTTTAGCATCCGTGAGGCATGCACTAGCCCAACGCTTCGGCCAGCCGCACTTCAAACAGTGCTGCCACCAGGTCAGACTGGGTGATGATGCCCTCGATATGCTGATCCACATCGACCACCAGTACATGATGCTGCGCCTGATCGGAGAAATAACTGACCAAGTCGCCGATCGGCTGCGCGGCCGTAATGGTCAGCGCGCTATGCGACATGATATCAACCACGGTTTTCGCCCACTGATCCTCTAGTGGGTTGATGATATGAGTTGCCGTGCCACGCGGCACCAAAAAATCTTGCACCGATAGCATGCCCATCAGCCGCTGCTGCTCATTGACCACCGGTAACGCCTGCATCTCACGCTCGCGCAGCAAGGTCAGCGCTTGCGTTAGTGGCATCGTTGATGGCACCGCGATCACGTCCTTAGACATGATGTCGGCACAGCGCACATCGCCATACTGACGCTGGAAAGCGTTGATCTTGGCTTGACTCATCAAATCAGCCAGATCACTTTTGTTGATGTCGAGCAGCTCGCCATAGCTGCTCAGTGCCCGATCCAGATCGGCACTGGTAAAGCCTAGCCGCTCGCTGGGCAACGGGTCCTGCGTCTTGGTCGGCGGCGCCACGCGATGCGGATAGCGATGGCGCAGCACGTTATTAAACACCAGCGCCAACAGCAGTAAAAACAGCGAGTTGATTAACACCGGCCAAATGACAAAGCCATAGCCCAGCGCATGAATGGCAGGGCCACCCAGCACCGCCGTCATCGCCACCGCACCACTGGGCGGATGCAGACAGCGCAGCACAAACATCATGCCAATCGCAGCGGCCACGGCGATCGCGGCGGCCACACCTAAGTCGGCGCCAAACCACTGGACACAGGCCACACCGATGATGCCCGCGACCAGATTACCCCCGATGATCGACCATGGCTGCGCCAAGGGGCTGGACGGCACGGCAAACAGCAGTACCGCAGAAGCTCCCATGGGCGCCACAAACCAGACATTGACCTCACCCAGCGTCAGACGGCTCATCCACTCGGCAAACAACAGCCCAAGCAGTGCCCCGAGACAGCTATACAGGATCTCGCGTTTTTTGATGGTCAGCGGCGGCGGGATAAAGGAACGCAGCCAATTGGTCAGCTCGTCCACGATCACTCATCCCAATGCCAAACGGAATCTAAGCACATGGTGCCAGCCACATGGTTTTCAGTTGCAGCTTGCGCTCACCGCGAAATTCGTTGATATCGAGCTGATAGGCCAGCCGCACGCGCGGCGCATCGGTCGGCCAAACGTCGGTGTCGATATTAAACGCGATGGCATCCAGCCACTCCCCGCCCTGCGTGGGACGCAGCTTTAATTTGACATGTTTTTCTTTGAGGATGCGCTGCTCCAGAATATCAAACACCCCTTCAAAGACGGGCGCAGGGAAGGCCTGCCCCCAAGGATCGCCGAGGATCAACTGCTGGGCCATCTGGGTGGAAAAATCACCCGCCGTCAGCTCGCCATCGGTGAGCAGTACGGGCTCAAACAAACTGGCATCATGCTCAGCAATCACCGCGCTAAAGGCACGCGTGAACGCCTCGACATGCACGGTCGGCATGGTCAGCCCCGCCGCCATGGCATGACCGCCAAAATGGCTGATCAGCTCCGGATGCGCCTCGGCCACACGCTCGATGGCATCGCGGATATGGATGCCGACGATGGAGCGCGCCGAGCCTTTGACCAACTGCCCCCCATCATCGCTGGGCGCAAAAACGATGCTGGGGCGGTTAAACTGCTCTTTCAATCGCCCCGCCACAATCCCGATCACACCCTGATGCCAGCTGGCTTCGAAAAGTACGATAGCGGGCGGGATCGACACACTATCGGCCTGAAATAGATTGCGCTCGGCCAGCAGCGCCAGCGCATCGGACTTCATGCCCGCCTCGACCGTACGCCGCGTCTGATTGAGCGTTTCCAGTTGCTCAGCCAGATCACGCGCGGTTGCACTGTCTTCCGCCAGTAAGCATTCAATACCGATCCGCATACTGTCCATCCGTCCAGCGGCATTGATACGCGGACCTAAGACAAAACCAATATCCTGCGCAGTAATGCTGCGCCGCTCACGTTTGGCGATCTCCAGCAGCGCCAAAATGCCCGGACGGCACTGGCCGCTCTTGATGCGGGTCAGCCCCTGAGCAACCAGAATGCGGTTATTACTGTCCAGTGGCGCAACGTCCGCCACTGTACCCAGTGCGACGAGATCGAGCCAATCGGTCAGCTTGGCCGTCGCTTTGCCCTGTGATTTGCGCAAGGTTGCCAGCGCCGCCAAGACATAAAACGCGACACCCACACCCGCCAATGCCTTACTGGCAAAACTGCAGCCCAACTGGTTGGGATTGACCACCGCCTCGGCGGGTGGTGCCTCCTTGCTGGTCAAATGGTGGTCGGTGATAATCACGGCAACATGCGCCGCTTGTGCCGCCGCGACGCCGGCATGGCTGGAGATGCCGTTATCCACAGTGATAATCAGATCAGGGGTATAGTCGGCCAGCGCCAGTGCGACGATCTCGGGGGTCAAGCCATAGCCGTACTTAAAGCGGTCGGGCACGAGGAAGTCGACAACCGCGCCCATCTGTCCCAGCGCCAGCATCATGAGTGCCGTGCTGGTCGCGCCATCGGCGTCGAAGTCGCCGATGATGAGGATACGCTGCCTATCGTCAATGGCCTGATTGATGCGCTGGATCGCGCTATCCAGCCCCAGCAAGCCTTGGGCGGGTAACAGCCGAGCCAGTTTAAGGTCCAGCTCATCGACATGCAGGACGCCGCGTGCGGCATACAGACGTGCCAAGATCTGCGGCAGAGCGGCAAAGCTCGGCGGGATCGCGGGGACGGGTCGTTGTTTTAATTGCAGAGAGAGTGTCATGGCCAAATTATGACAACTTTTGGTGCATAACGCAGCAGAGGATTGGGTTCATTTTACCGCGTACACGGCATACGTCCCCGATAAACAGCCCAACGATGGGCTGCACCGAGGAAAAGACGCGATCAATGGCGATGGTGGCGCACGTGATGAGCACGTGGCGCTTTGACAGGATGGGCAACCCGGGGCGTAGCCTGGTGACGCACACGGTGTGTGCGCTGTACCTGTACAGCAGCATGATGACGTACTGCACGCTGTGGACGGTGCACCGAGTGTGGTACAGCATGACGGGTAACGATACGGTGCGGGCGGTGTGCCGACTTCACAGCATGGCGCTGTACCGCGACATGGTGCCGACGTGGCGGCGGACTCACGTGATGACGCGTGCTTGCACCACGCACATGCGTATGCGGCGCTTTGGCAACATGCGCACGGCGCGCATGGGCGGCATGCTGCTGAATGACTTGTTTTTTATGGCCATGCTTTTTGGCAGCAGGCGTGGTGACCCCGTGCTTTTTCGCAGTATGGGCGGTCGCGCGCTGCTTGTGGCTGTGATGCGGTGCCGCAGCGGCTGGATGCTGCAGCATATATCGCTCGTGTACGCTCATGGCGTGGCTCTGTGCCGCGGCAACCACCACGGTCATGGCCAATAGTGGTCTCACCAAGCGGTGTCGTATCCATCCAAACTGCTTCATATCACCCTCGTTGATCAACAAAAAAGCGCCTGCCGGCAGGCAGACGCAATTATGACAAGCTACAGCGATAAAAGCACGGCTATACGACCATCACCCGTTAAAAACAATCCGCGTGTATCCGCGATCAAGCTGGGCTTTGCACACTGTCCTGCATGCTTAGTGGTGATGGCGACGCACGACCACATGATGGCGTTTGGCGGCATGGTGACGTTTGACGATATGACGTTTCGCTACATGGCGCTTGACCACATGACGTTTAACGACATGATGGTGATGGGCTACATGATGACGTGCGGTGGAATGATGGTGTGGCGCTGCTGAAGCAGAGGTCGAAAATACGGCCAAAACTGCTGCAGTCGCGATGCTGCTTACGAGAACTTTAAAGGTCGTTTTCATCTTTTTAACTCCGAAATTAATATAAAGATCAAAGCGACTGGGTCAATTCGAATCGCCAGCCGCTCAAACAGGTGCAGCTTACGATAGCGTTAAATTCCAGACTGCAACAACCCTTTCGCCCCCTTTGTACATGGGAGACACAAAGATTCAAAAAAATTAACAATAGAGACAAAACATTGATATTAAATAGATATTCTTAAAACAGTGATTTTCTTATTACGCGCGTCGACCAAAACACCACACGACGCAACAGTATCTGCACAGTGTGCAGCATCACGGCGGACAGCGCTGCGACTAAGGCATCAAACGCTCAATCACCCACTGTGCAGGCGCGTCTATAGCAGACACCAGTCGATACTGCAGCCGATCATGCAGCCGGCTTTGGCGTCCCTGCCAAAACTCGAAGGTATCCGGCATCAGACGATAGCCTCCCCAGAACTCAGGCTTGGGCACAGTGCTGCCTTCAGGATATTGCGCGAGCAAGGCTGCAAAACGCTGCTCCAGCACAGCGCGCGCTGCTATCACCCCACTTTGCGGCAGACTAGCGCATGCAGCGACTTGGCTGCCGTGCGGGCGTTTATGAAAATAAGCGTTAGAGGATGCTTCGGGGATTCGCTCAACCCGACCAGAGACCCGAATCTGCTGCTCCCGCTCTGGCCAAAAAAACAGCACCTCGGCATAAGGATTCTCGGCCAGATCGGTGCCTTTGTGGCTGTCATAGTTGCTATAAAACACCAAGCCCTGGGCGTCGATCTGACGCAGCAATACCGTGCGCGCACTGGGACGCCCCGCGCTGCTGGCGGTCGCCAACGTCATGGCATAAGGTTCTTGCTGTTTGCTGTTCAGCGCTTGCTGAAACCAGCGCTGAAACTGGACAAAGGGATCTTCCGCGACATCCGCACGGCGCAGCTCCCCTTTGACATAAGACTGACGCAAGGCGGTGAGATCACTCTCGAGCGCCAACTGCTCGACCGATCCGGCTGTACGCTGCTCCGTCATGATGCCGACCTCCACACGTCCAGACTCATCCGCCTCTCCTCACCCCGCTCAGCCCCGACGACCACACTCAGCCGAGTTGGGTCTGTACCAGACCTGCCAGATCATGCGCCAGCTTGGTCACCTGCGCTTCGTTCTCGCCTTCGACCATGACGCGTATCATCGGTTCAGTACCCGACTTACGGATCAGCAGGCGGCCACGGCCAGCCAGTGTTTCTTCGGCTTGGGCAAATGCAGCTTTGAGCACGTCATTGGCGTACGGATCACGCATCTCGGCCAGTTTGACGTTGACCAACACCTGTGGGAAGACTTTCAGCGATGAGGTCAACTCCGTCAGGGTCTTGCCCTGCTCGATGATCGCCGCCAAGACCTGCAGTCCGGCGATCAAAGCATCTCCCGTCGTGCTCTT
>JASLJP010000193.1 GCA_030152425.1 Aquirhabdus sp. | reverse complement strand
CTGCACCGGTCAGTGTTTGACGTGGGCGACGCAGCAGTTCGCTGTCTTTTGCGCCGTTTTGACCTTCTTCCAGTGGCTGTACATAGGCATAGTTGCCGCTGATAAACCAGCCATTGTCAGTCTTGAATTTCAGACCCGCTTCGGCACCGGTCAGTTTGGCTTTGTCGATGTTTTGATACTGCGACAAAAAGGTGGTGCTGTCGAATACACCTGCGATCAGGTTTTTGGTCGTCGTGCGATAGACCGATAGATTGGCATCCAGACCCTGAGTGATGTTTTGATTGACGCCAATTTCAAACGACAAGCTGGTTTCAGGCTTCAACTGATCATTGCTGAGGGTAGTGTCGGTGGTGCGGCTAAAACGCTCAAACGCGTTGGGCGAGCGAAATGCCGATCCGATATTGGCAAACAGGCTGGTCTGCGGCAAAACCTGCACGCGACCGGCAAGCTGACCCGTTGTATGCGTGCCGAAATCTTGATTGTCTTCGACGCGTACACCAGCTTGGGTGCTAAAGATCCCTTGTTGGTATTGATGCTGTAGGTAGTAGCCATTAGAGCGGATGCTGTGATCAAACTTGGTCTGGGTGCCTAAGTAGCTGGTGCTGAGCGCCTCTGCACCGGCCTTACTCAGGGTGACACCGTACAGCAGCGTCTGGTGTGGGGTGACGGCCAAACGAATATTCAGGTCCGCTTCACGATTGTCACTGTGGACATAGTCCGTGCTGTCGTTTTGATCCAGTTCATCCATAAATTGCGACAGGCGCAGGTTGATGTCTAGATTCTGCGACAGAGACACGCGGCTTTTGAGGCTCAGCAAACGGTTATTAAAGTCAGCAGACTGTGGCGAGGCGTAGTCGAAACCGACATATTCTGATTTGCCTTGGTTACCACGAGCTTCCACGCTTACGGCATAGTCGGCATTGTCGATGCCGGCTTTGATGCCATAGCCTTTTTGGTCATAACCTGCGTCTTGTTTCGCGGTTGTGGTCACTGGCGTGCCATCGGTGGCCAGCTTTTGACCACGAACCTGCAGGTACAGATCGTTTTGTACGAGATCGGCGCCCAGAATGGCTTTATACAGGCCGTTCTCACCGCCTTCGAGTGTGGTAAAGAGTTTTTGTTTGGTTGGTTTGGTCGACAGCAGTTGGATCACGCCACCGATAGCATCCGAGCCATACTGTACCGATGCAGGGCCTTTGAGCACTTCGATCTGACCGATGTCCGTCAGGTCTACAAAGTTGATGCTGGCGGCAGAGGAGGTGGTGTTATTCAGACGGACACCGTCCAATAGCACGAGGGTCTGGGTGCTGTTTGTACCTCGGGTAAAAATCGAGGTTTGTTGACCATAGCCACCCGTGCTGACTACGTTGAGCGCTGCGTCGCTACGCAATACGTTGGGCAACTCGTTAGTGGGTGTCTGTTGAATCTGGGATTTGCCAATCACACCGATGCTGGCTGGGACGATGTTGATCGCGTCGACATTGCGGCTTGCCGTCACGACGGTGACCGGCAGGGTGATTTCTGAATCTGCTGGCGTAGCAGCATGCGCGCTTTGCAGTGCAGCCAGTACGGACAATGACAGAATATTCGGGATAAAGGTACGAGAAATATGCATAACAAGCTCCTGACACTCAAGCCCCGTGAGTGTGTGGGTGGGATGGGTCTTAAGCGTGGTATCCGGACTTATGAGGGGGCGATGCCGGGTTAATGTGCATCGCGTTCATTCACCGTTGCGGGGTGCAGTGCTGGCTCGACCAGCTTCCCATTCGCGCTGCGATGCCGATCTATGCGGCTTCAGGCGAATCATTGGAATGATACTTAGGACGGGCGCAAGTATAGCGTTTTAGGGGGTGGAATGTAACTGCTTTGTTTCAATAGCGCCTGTGGGTAGGTGCGCTGCACCACGTCTGGGCGGATTTGCGACGACTTTCGCCCCATCCTGACGCTAGACTTATGGGCGTCATGGGGTAGAATGCTGGGCTAGTGTTTACATTCCATGCTGACGAGTATTCTCTTGCCTCATTCATCCAGTATTTCACGGCCGCCGCGGGTTAAAATCTGTGGCCTGACGCGTCCTGTCGATGTGCAGGTTGCTGTGCAGGCGGGCGCCGATGCGGTGGGCTTTGTTTTTTTTGCTCCCAGCCCTCGTGCCGTGAGTGCCAGCCATGTTGCCACGCTGTTACCGTTCGTGCCGCCTTTTGTCCAGGCGGTGGGATTGTTTGTTGATGTCGCAGAGGCGGAACTGGTCGAGATTTTGGCGATCGCCCATCTTGATCTGCTGCAGTTTCATGGACATGAAACTCCTGAGCAGTGCCAGCATCTGGGACAAGTGACGGGTAAACGATGGATCAAAGCACTACAGGTCAAGCCAGATAGCGATGTCGCTGGGCTGATCGCCCGTTTTAAAGCGGCAGGTGCGAGTGGGGTATTGCTGGATGCATGGCATCCGAGCTTGCATGGGGGCACAGGACAGGCCTTTGATTGGCATTTGTTCCCAGCGAGCGATGATTTTGCCTTGATCCTCGCGGGCGGTTTGACCGCAGACAATGTCGCTGAGGCGATACGCCAGACTCACCCCTATGCGGTCGATGTCAGCGGCGGGGTGGAAGAGAGCAAAGGCGTTAAAAGCGCTGAGATGATTAAGCGGTTTATTCAGCACGCTAAATCGGTCGCGTGATCGCGTACGACGGATCATCTATGGGCTGGAATGCAGTACCATAGCGGCCTGTATCCGACCGTGATGATTCGTCGCAGTATTCAAGTTTTGTGGTTCTAGTATTTGTAAAGTATCAGTGGAGTGGAGTGTGATGGGTAACCTTGATGTGCAGGCGCAGCTAAAAGACGTGGACTTTAGCCAAATAGACTTTACCCAATATCCAGATGCCAATGGTCATTTTGGTGTGCATGGCGGTCGCTTCGTGTCTGAGACGCTGATGGCCGCGCTGCAGGATCTCGAAGCTCTATACAACCGCATGAAAACCGACCCAGAGTTTTTGGCGGCACTGGATAAGGATCTAGCGCACTATGTTGGTCGTCCGTCACCGCTGTATCACGCCGAGCGCCTCAGCCGTGAGCTGGGCGGCGCACAGATTTATCTGAAGCGTGAAGACCTTAATCATACCGGTGCGCACAAGGTCAATAACACCATCGGTCAAGCACTGCTGGCCAAGCTGTCGGGCAAGACCCGCATCATCGCCGAGACTGGCGCAGGTCAGCACGGTGTTGCAACTGCGACCATCGCCGCGCGTCTCGGCATGGAATGCGTCATCTATATGGGTATCGACGATGTGCATCGCCAGTCAATGAACGTCTATCGGATGAAGCTGCTGGGTGCGACTGTCGTACCGGTTACCAGTGGCTCTCGTACCCTCAAAGACGCACTGAATGAGGCGATGCGTGACTGGGTCACCAACGTAGACACGACGTATTACATCATTGGAACGGTGGCAGGCCCGCATCCGTATCCGATGCTGGTGCGCGACTTTCAAGCCATCATCGGCCGTGAGGCCCGTGCCCAGAGTCTGGCGCAAACCGGCAAGCTGCCGGACGCACTGGTGGCAGCGGTAGGTGGCGGCTCCAATGCCATCGGCCTGTTCTATCCCTTCCTGAATGACAAAGCCATCAAAATCTATGGTGTCGAAGCATCAGGCTACGGTATCGCATCAGGTAAGCACTCCGCACCTTTGTCTGCCGGTAAAATCGGTGTGCTGCATGGCAACCGAACCTATGTGATGAGTGATGAAGAAGGCCAGATCATCGAGACCCATTCGATCTCTGCCGGTCTGGATTATCCCGGTGTAGGCCCTGAGCATAGTTTCTTGAAGGATGTCGGGCGTGTCGAATACGTACCGATTGACGACGAAGAGGCGCTGCAGGGTTTCCGCGATCTGACCAAGATTGAAGGGATTATCCCGGCACTGGAAAGTAGCCATGCCATTGCCTATGTCAAAAAACTGGCACCGACCATGCGTCCGGATCAATCGATCATCGTCTGCCTGTCAGGGCGTGGGGATAAAGATCTGTTGACGGTCGCCAAGCTGGACGGCATTGAGATTAATTAACCGCTGCTTAGCGAGTATTACTTTTGCGTGCGGTGGCATCCACCGCTGAAATAAATTTTGGAATGATTGGATTATGTCTCGCATCGCTGCTTGTTTTGCTTCCTTAAAATCGAATAACCGCAAAGCCCTGATTCCGTATGTGATGGCGGGAGATCCGGCGCCTGAAGTCACCGTGCCATTGCTGCATGCGCTAGTCGCCGCAGGGGCGGATCTGATCGAGCTGGGTCTGCCGTTTTCCGACCCGATGGCGGATGGTCCGGTCATTGCATTGGCCGCAGAGCGCGCGCGGGCAGCGGGTACGAGTACATTTCATGCCATTGAAATGGTCGCCGAATTCCGTAAGACTGATACCACGACACCAATCGTGTTGATGGGCTACCTCAATCCGGTGGAAATCATCGGTTATGACGCCTTTGCTGCGCGGGCCTCGAAAGCGGGGGTGGATGGTCTTCTCTTGGTGGATCTGCCGCCTGAAGAAGCCGAAGCATTGGGCGCGGTGCTGGCGCAAGCCAATATCGACCCGATCTTTTTGCTGGCACCTACGACCACCGACGCGCGCATAGCGCATGTGGTCAAAGCCGCACGCGGCTATGTCTACTATGTCTCGCTGAAAGGTGTGACAGGCTCTTCAGCGTTGGATACAGTGGAAGTGGCACAGCGCATCAATGCCATCAAGCAGAAAACAAACCTGCCGATCGGTGTCGGTTTTGGGATTCATGATCGTGCCACAGCGCAAGCTGTCGGTGCTGCTGCAGACGGCGTGATCGTCGGTACGGTACTGGTACGCAGCTTTGCCGAGCTGCCAGTGGCGGAGGCACAAGTCAAGATCATTGAAAAAATTAAAGAATTACGCCTAGCTTTGGATGACTTAGCATGACATTAAACGTAGATTTACCCAACTGGCTTCATCGCGATGTGCCGGGCATCAAAAAAGCCCCGGTCGTGACCACGCAGCGCTCAACGGTGCCCGTAATCATGTGCCCTGCCTGTAATAATGAAATCGTAAAAAGCCGTTTGCGTGATCTACTGTATGTCTGCCCACACTGCGACGAGCATCTGAAGATGTCAGCGCGTATGCGTCTTGAAACACTGTTTGATAAAGTCGACGCCGAGTTGGGTCAAGAGTTTACCACCTCGGATCCATTGCATTTTGTCGATAGCCTGCCGTACCCAGAGCGTATGGCGGCCATGCGCAAGAAAACCGGCGAGAGCGAAGCGCTGATCGTGATGCAAGGTCAGATTGCCCAGATCCCACTGGTGGCCTGTGCGTTTGAGTTTGATTTCCAAGGTGGCTCGATGGGTTCTGTCGTTGGCGACCGTTTTGTACTGGCGGCCGAGACAGCCCTGGCTGCGCGTCAGCCGCTGGTGTGCTTCGCGGCCTCCGGTGGTGCACGCATGCAAGAAGGTTTGCTGTCGCTGATGCAGATGGCACGTACTGCGGCCGCGATCCAGCGTTTGCGCGAAGCCAGTGTGCCCTATATCGTCGTGCTGACCCATCCAGTCTATGGCGGCGTCACTGCCTCATTGGCCATGCTGGGTGATATCCATATCGCAGAGCCTAAAGCCATGATCGGTTTTGCTGGCAAGCGCGTGATCGAGCAAACCGTGCGCGAAGTGCTGCAAGAACCGTTTCAACGTGCTGAGTACCTGCTGGATCACGGCGTCGTGGATCAGATCGTTCATCGTCACCAGATGAAAGAGACCATCGCGCGCCTGCTCAACAAACTGCTTAACCTCGCTGCTTAAGTCATCGTCGAATCTGCACGGATGACCGATCTTTTAAACTCCCCCAAACCTGATGCTAACTCCGCGCTCGACGCGTGGTTAGCCTATTGGCAGACCATACATGCCAGCGCTATCGACATGGGGCTGGAACGTGTACGCCCAGTGGCTGCTCATCTGGATATCCTGACCCCCGTTGCACCGGTGATTACCGTTGCCGGTACCAATGGCAAAGGATCTACCACCACAACCATCGCCTCGATCTATCGTGCCACTGGCAAGCGGGTTGGGCTGTATCAGTCACCGCATATCCTGCATTTTAATGAGCGCATTCGGATCAACGGCGAGCCAGTGAATGACGCGCTTTTGGTGCAAGCCTTTGTGCTGGTCGAAGCGGCGCGGGTAGCCTGTGATCTGACTCTATCCTTTTTTGAAGCCACGACTTTGGCGGCATTTGTGATTTTTAAGGCGCAGCATTGTGACGTCTGGGTGCTGGAAGTGGGGTTGGGTGGGCGGCTCGATGTGGTCAATCTCATCGATCCGAATGTGGCGGTGGTTACCAATATCGGCGTAGATCATATCGAGTGGCTTGGAGACAACCGCGAAGACATCGGGTTTGAAAAGGCGGGGATCTTGCGTTCAAAGATTCCGCTGGTCTTTGGCGATGCCGATATGCCGGATAGTGTGAGACAGCACGCTCTGCGTCTGTCATGCCCGCTGTACCAATACGGTGTCGATTACCACGTTGCGCAATTACCTATTGAA
>JASLJP010000345.1 GCA_030152425.1 Aquirhabdus sp. | reverse complement strand
GTAACGAAGACCGTTTCCACTTCATCGACTGGACCAAGACCGCGTTTGAAAACGTCGACGTGATCCCAGCCGGTAACGGCATCATGCACCAGATCAATCTGGAAAAAATGTCGCCGGTGATTCAGTCGCGCGAAGGCGTGGCATTCCCGGATACCTGCGTCGGTACTGACAGCCATACCCCTCACGTGGATGCGCTTGGTGTCATCGCGATCGGTGTCGGTGGTCTGGAAGCTGAAACCGTCATGCTGGGCCGCGCGTCCATGATGCGTCTGCCCGATATCATCGGTGTAGAGCTGACCGGTAAACGCCAACCCGGCATCACCGCGACCGACATCGTACTGGCACTGACCGAATTCCTGCGCAAACAACGCGTGGTCTCTGCCTTTATCGAATTCTACGGCGAAGGCGCCGATGATCTGAGCATCGGTGACCGCGCAACGATCTCCAACATGACGCCGGAATACGGCGCGACCGCAGCGATGTTTTACATCGACAACCAAACGCTGGACTATCTGCGCCTGACCGGTCGTGAAGACGCGCAAGTCGAACTGGTCGAAACCTATGCCAAGCAAACCGGTCTGTGGTCAGACAGCCTGAAAACCGCCGTATACCCGCGCGTCCTGACGTTTGATCTGTCGGCTGTCGGTCGGAACATGGCCGGTCCATCGAACCCGCATGCCCGCGTCGCCACCGCTGATCTCGCGGCTAAAGGCATCGCCGGCGCTTGGGTCAAAGAAGAAGGCCTGATGCCGGATGGTGCCGTCATCATCGCTGCGATCACCAGCTGTACCAATACCAGTAACCCGCGCAATACCGTAGCAGCAGGTCTGGTTGCGCGTAAAGCGCTGGAGCTGGGTCTGACCCGTAAGCCATGGGTCAAATCCTCATTTGCACCCGGTTCTAAAGCGGCTGCGCTGTACCTTGAAGAAGCCGGCGTATTGACCGATCTGGAACAGCTCGGCTTTGGTATCGTCGCGTTTGCCTGCACCACCTGTAACGGCATGAGCGGTGCGCTTGATCCGGTCATCCAGCAAGAAATCATCGACCGTGATCTGTATGCGACTGCAGTGCTGTCGGGGAACCGCAACTTTGACGGACGTATCCATCCCTACGCCAAACAAGCCTTCTTGGCTTCACCGCCGTTGGTGGTCGCGTACGCCATCGCCGGTACGATCCGTTTTGACATCGAAAAAGACGTGCTAGGGATCCATGAAGGCAAAGAAATCCGCCTCAAAGACATCTGGCCATCCGATGCCGAGATCGACGCACTGGTCGCCAAGAGCGTCAAGCCAGAACAGTTCCGCCAAGTCTATATCCCGATGTTTGATCTGGACAGAGGCGTCAAGTCGGCCAGCCCACTGTACGACTGGCGCCCGATGTCGACCTATATCCGTCGTCCACCCTACTGGGACACCACCGGTGTCGGCGCACTGGCGGCAAACCCACGCACGCTGACTGGTATGCGCCCGCTGGCCGTGCTGCCGGACAACATCACCACCGATCATTTGTCACCGTCTAACGCGATCATGATGAACAGTGCTGCCGGTGAATACCTGCATAAAATGGGTCTGCCTGAAGAAGACTTCAACAGCTACGCCACCCACCGCGGCGACCATTTGACCGCCATGCGTGCGACCTTTGCCAACCCGCAATTGGTCAACGAGATGGCCGTGGTCGATGGTCAAGTGAAGAAAGGGTCACTGACCCGCGTCGAGCCGGAAGGCAAAGTGATGCGCATGTGGGAAGCAATCGAAACCTACATGGATCGCAAACAACCGCTGATCATCATCGCCGGTGCGGACTACGGTCAAGGCTCTAGCCGTGACTGGGCGGCCAAAGGCGTGCGTCTGGCCGGTGTAGAAGCCATCGTCGCTGAAGGCTTTGAGCGTATCCACCGCACCAACTTGATCGGTATGGGCGTACTGCCGCTGGAATTCAAAGCAGGTACCAACCGCCTGACCTTGGGCATCGACGGCACCGAGACCTTTGACGTGATCGGCGAGCGCACCCCACGCGCGACCCTGACCGTGATCATCACCCGTAAAAACGGCGAACGTGTCGAAGTGCCGGTCACCTGCCGCCTCGATACCGCTGAAGAAGTCTCGATCTACGAAGCAGGCGGTGTATTGCAACGCTTTGCACAGGACTTCTTGGAAGGTGCGGTTGCGTAAGCGTGACGTACGCGTGATGTGACCCCACCGATCGACCCAGTGCTGAATTTCACTGGGTCGATGTTTAAGTGGGGTACGGTTTAAGATCTATCCAGAATTCATTAGGCGGTATTTACGCCGCTGCAACTACTTAGGACAACGTCTCATGGCCCATGTTCCCCAAATCAAAGTCCCTGCCACTTATATGCGCGGCGGCACCAGCAAAGGCGTGTTCTTTAGCCTGACCGATCTGCCTGCGGCCTGCCAAGTGCCGGGCGAAGCACGTGACAAATTGCTGCTGCGCGTGATCGGTAGCCCAGATCCCTACGCCAAGCAAATCGATGGCATGGGCGGCGCGACCTCCAGTACCAGCAAGACGGTGATTCTGGCCAAGAGCAGCAAAGCCGACCATGATGTCGACTATCTGTTTGGTCAGGTGTCGATTGATAAA
>JASLJP010000153.1 GCA_030152425.1 Aquirhabdus sp. | reverse complement strand
AGGGCACCCAAGTCAGCGATCTGCCGCAACCGCAGCTCGTGCTGCCCATGTTCTGGATCGTGCTCAGCGGTCTGGCTGAACATTATGCTGGTGATCGTCAGCATCTGTATGGCCTTGAGCCCGACACTATGGCGGCGTTTATCGCGCAGACGATGATGCTCGGGCTGCAGAGCCAAGCGACCGCACATCAAACCTCTTTTTCTTTATCTGCACAGGGCTAAATGATGACAACCTCGCACCCCATCAGTACAACCGTCAGTAAGCCGCCGATCCTTGCCCGTGCCTTTGGCTGGATCGCCAATCCACGCGGGCGGAATGCCCCAGATCAGCTCCGTGCTGCGGTCGCGGGCAAAGTCGTGCTGGTCACGGGCGCCTCGTTTGGTCTCGGCGAGGCCTCGGCACGTCAGCTCGCTGCAGCAGGTGCTATCGTGCTGATCGTGGCGCGCACGCAGGACAAACTGGAGGCGGTGGCGGCAGATATCCGTGCCGCCGGTGGCATCGTGCATGCCTATGCCACCGACCTGTCCGATATTCCCCAAGTCGAAGCCCTGATCGAGCGCGTACTGGCCGAGCATGGCCATGTCGATGTCTTGGTCAACAATGCTGGCAAGTCGATTCGGCGTTCGGTGACACTGAGCTTTGATCGCTTTAAGGATTATGAGCGTACCAACGCCATCAACTATCTGGGGCCGGTGCGGCTAGTGCTGGGTCTGTTGCCCAGCATGCAGGCGCGCGGGCAGGGGCATATTGTCAATGTCTCGACCATCGGTACGCGCGTGCCGCCGGGGCCGCGCTGGGCGGCCTATCAGGCGTCCAAGGGCGCATTTGATATCTGGCTGCGCAGTGTGGCTTTGGAGATGCAGTCGCATGGCATCACGACTTCGACCATTTACATGGCGCTGATCTATACCCGTATGAGTGCGCCGACACCGATCTATCGGGTGCTGCCGGGGCTGATGCCCGAGCAGGCGGCACATCTGATCGAGCGTGCCGTGGTCGAGCGTCCCTTGGAGATCAACCCGCCCTGGCTGCGTAGCGCCGAGATTGCATCCACGCTGCTGCGTGAACCCACGCGCTGGATCATGCGTCAGATGTACCGCATGAGCAGCGATACCCAAAGCGCCAAAGGCGACGCCTAAATAGTCTGGAGTTCGACGATGTGGTCTACGCTTAACCTTAAAGTCAGTCAGGCACAGCTCATTGCTGCGGCTGCCCGCAGTCTGGGTCAGTCGGGCATATTGGCACCGGTCAGCCCACGGCGGCTATGGTCGATTGCGCGCCAAGCGCGGCAGATGGGTCGCTCGATTGCGACGCTGGCCATGGTGTCGGCGGTGCGCTTCCCCGATAGTCCGGCCATCATCGATGAGCACGGCACGATCAGTTTTCAAGAGCTGGATCAGCGCGCGCACCGCATCGCCTGTGCCATGGCCACGCAGTACCAGGTGCAGGCCGGCGATACCGTCGCCCTGATGTGTCGCAACCATCGCGGCTTTGTCGAAAGCTTTCTGGCCGCCATGCAGCTCGGCGCGCATGTGGTGCTGCTCAACACCGATTTCCCCGGGCCGCAGTTGGAGCAAGTGCTGGGTCGCCATGCTCTGAAACTGCTGATTCACGATCAGGAGTTTACGGCGCATGTCGCACAGGCGGGCTATGCCGGCAGCAGGGTGCTGGCATGGGTGGATACGGAAAAAGGGCAACCCTGCCTCGACGATCTGGCGCTGCACGCATCCCTGACGCTGCCACGCGTGCGCGAGGGCGGTCATATCGTGCTGCTCACCTCGGGCACCACTGGTGTGCCCAAAGGCGCGCCGCGGATTCCCAATGGCACGGCCTATCTCGGCTCGGCCATCTCGACCATGGCGCAAATACCGCTGTGCCGTGACCACCTGATCATGATCGCGCCGCCGCTGTTCCACGGCTTGGGCTTGGCATTCATGATCACCTGCCTTGGCACCGGTGCACCCATGGCATTGCAGCGCCGATTCCGACCTGTAGAGCTACTGCAGTTTATCCACCAGCATCAGGCCAAGGTGCTCGTGGCCGTACCAGCCATGCTGCAGCGCATGCTGGATGTGGCGGAGGGCGAGCAAGTCGCCTTGCCGCAATTAAGCGCGGTACTGTCGGGCGCTGCGCCGTTGTCGGGTGCGCTGGCCACGCGCTGGATGGACCAGTACGGCGACCATTTGTATAACCTGTATGGCTCCAGCGAAGCCGGATTTTGCGCCTTGGCCACCCCGGCTGATCTGCGTGCGGCCAGCGGTACGGTCGGCAGGCCGCCACTGGGCACCCGGATCCGCATCATGGATAGCAGCGGCAAATCGCTGCCGACCCACGTGATCGGCCATATCGGGGTCAAAAGTCCGATGCTGTTTGACGGCTATGTCGGCGGCGGGCACAAAGCCAGCCTACACGGCTATATGAATACCGGCGATGTTGGTCATGTCGATGCCGTGGGTCGGCTGTTTGTCGATGGCCGCGAAGACGACATGATCGTCTCAGGCGGGGAGAACGTCTATCCACAGGAGATCGAGGAGCTACTGACCAGCCATCCAAGCATCGCCGAGGTGGCCGTGATCGGCGTGGCGGATGCCGAATTTGGTCAGCGTCTGCAAGCCTTTGTGGTCTTTCGCGAGGGTCGCGCCGTCGCCGAGACCGTGCTGCGCGACTTTATCCGCGCCCATGTGGCGCGCTACAAAATGCCGCGCGAGTTTGTCGTGTTGGCGGAGTTGCCGCGCAACATCACCGGCAAGGTATTGAAGAAAACCTTGCAACATTCCGTGACACTCACCGTAACACCAGAGCTGAAGGAAACGCCATGACCTCACATCACCTGTTTAAAGATCAGATCATCGTCATCAGTGGCGGCG
>JASLJP010000127.1 GCA_030152425.1 Aquirhabdus sp. | reverse complement strand
AGTCGCTGATGCGATGCATGCACTACTCGACACCGATGCGGCCATGGCCGCTAAAGTACAAGCAGGCGACGCTGAAGTGAATGCGATGGAAACCCGTATCGACTCCGATCTGGTGAAGATTCTGGCACGTCGCCAACCCGCCGCCAGCGACTTGCGTATGGTGATCGCCATCAGCAAGGCCAATACTGACCTCGAGCGTATCGGCGACGAAGCTGCCAAGATCGCGCGTCTGGCCAAAAATGCCCACGAAGAAGGCGAGTCACCACGCGGCTATACCGAAACCCGTCATATCGGCAATCAAGTTCGCTTGATGATCCGCGAAGCGTTGGATGCGTTTGCCCGTCTCGACGTCGAAAAAGCGCTGGAAGTTCTGCAAGCCGATGCGGTCGTCGACCGTGAATACCAAACCGCCACCCGCGCGCTGATGACCTATATGATGGAAGATCCACGTCATATCAGCCGTATGATCAACGTGCTGTGGGTACTACGTTCACTGGAGCGTATCGGTGACCACGCGCGTAATCTCGCCGAGCAAGTGATCTATATGGTCAAAGGCGCGGACGTACGTCACACCAGCTTTGATGAAGTCGAAAAACAAGTCTTGGATAAAAAGAACTAAGGCTGACGATTTCGCGCATAAAAAACCACGCTCTATAGCGTGGTTTTTTATGGTGGCGCTTGATGCCGCTGGCGCAAGCTTAGGCTGTAGGTTTCCAGCCGACCGGACGTTCGTAGTCTTGGTTGGTCAGGAATTTAGTGCGCTGTTCGTCGAGGAACACCTTGGACTCCGGTGCCATGACGTTGAGGCGATTTTCGTTGATCAGCAGGGTCTGGTGCTGCATCCACTCGCTCCATGCTTTTTTGGAGACATGATCAAAAATATCCTGCCCTTTGGCACCCGGAAACGGAGCAAACTCTAAGCCTTCCAGCTCTTGTTGGTATTTACGGCATAGCACGGTGCGCATGGCATTTTCCTAAATAGACGGCGTATTTCGTTACAGCAATCGCCGAGAGTTTTTCACGGCTTGTGACATTTTAATCTTTCACGCGGCGTAGTGCTAGGTTAAGCTCAAGGTTTGCGCTGCTGTGCCATATCCAGTCTCGATGTTCGAGCAAGTGGTCAGCAAGCGAACAAATTCAATGTGATAGCGTTAGTCGGACAGGGCGCAGCGCGCCCAAATAAGGTGGATGTAAAAAATGGACGTTCAAACACGTCAAATGATCGCCGATTTAGTCGCGATCCCCAGTGTGACTTGTACCAATCCCAAACAGGATCAATCCAATCTGCCCGTGGTCGAGCTACTGGCGAACTGGTTTAGCCATTTTGGATTTGCCTGCGAGATCATGCCTGTGGCTGAAGGCAAAGCCAACCTGATTGCCGTGCTCACCAATGGCGCGACCGACCTCACGGGCGGTCTCGTGTTGGCAGGGCATACCGATACCGTACCGTTTGACGGCGAGCTGTGGAAGAGTGACCCGTTTAAACTCGACGAGCGCGATGGCAATCTCTACGGTCTGGGCACTGCCGATATGAAAGGCTTTTTTGCCCTGATCCTGCAGGCTGTCCGTACCATCCAACCCCTGAAATTCAAAGCACCCCTGATCGTCATCGCCACCTGTGATGAAGAAACCTCGATGGCCGGGGCGAAAGCACTGGTACAGGCCAGTCAGCAGTCGGGCAAACGCCAAGGCCGCTTTGCCCTGATCGGAGAGCCGACCGACCTCAAGCCCGGCCGCCTGCATAAAGGCGTGATGCTGGAGCGTATCTTGATCACCGGCCAGGCCGGGCATTCCAGCGACCCGAGTCTCGGTCGCAATGCCTTGGACGCCATGCATGAAGTCATGACCCGCCTGATGCGCTATCGTGACGGGCTAAAGGCTATCCAGCAGCCGATCTTTGCCGTACCGTACCCGACGCTCAACCTCGGCTGTATCCATGGCGGGGATAACCCAAACCGTATCTGCGGCCTCTGTGAGCTGCAGTTTGATGTGCGTACCCTGCCGGGTATGCAGATGCAGGTGATCCGCGAAGAGATCCGCGGTCTGATCGCCGATATCGCACCCAAGTTTGGCGTAGAGCTGCTCTACGAGCCAGCCAGCTCGGGCGCACCCTCGGCTGAAACCCCTGCCGACTCACCCTTTGTGCAGCATATTGAAACCATGACCGGGCAGACTGCAGGTGCGCTGGCCTTTGGTACTGAAGCGCCGTACTTCCGTCAGCTCGGCATGGATACCGTTATTCTTGGCCCGGGTCGTATCGAGCAGGCACACCAGCCCGACGAATATATCCCGATTGAAAACATCGAGCCGATGGTCAGCTATCTGTCGCAGCTGATTCAGTATTATTGCGTGCTGGGGGAGACGGCTTAGCGGCCGCATTGGATCAGTTGCACATCCTGCAGTTCAGCAGACCACGCAACACTCACCACGTGCTGCACCAGTGTGATCGTACGATAGCGCCACTGCCCGAGCAGCGGGTGGGTCGCGATATCATCGGTATTTTCCGTATTCAGCTCATGCAGGTCGAGGCGGATGCCCATGCCATGGGCTTTAAGAACCGCTTCTTTACGCGTCCACGTGGTTAGCCATTGCGTATCGGCTTGCGCTGGCGTGAGGCTGCGCTCCTGCCAGACGGCTTGTTCCAGTGGGTGAAAGGAGCGGGCAGCGAGGGTCTGTTGTGCGCGCCGTTTGCTGTGGTCTTCCACATCAATGCCGATGTCGATCGCTTCACTGCCCCATGCCAGTACAAACGCCTCATTACTGTGAGCAAGATTAAAGCGCAGAGCATGGTTGACCAGAAATGGCTTACCCTGCGGCGCGACTTGAAAACGTAGCTCGGCAGCGGGGAGACCCAAGGCCTGTGCCAGTAGCTCCCGTCGCCATGCTCGCGCCAGTTGCTGGCGGCGTTTGAGTGCCGGATGACGCGCGATGTTGTCCTCATCGGTATCCGTCAGCAGTGCCAACAGACGTGCCTCCTCTTCGGCGGACACGTCGGCAAAGTAGCGGATGACGAGATGGATGGTTGGCATAGCGGTCGTCGGTGTTGATAGAGGGTGAGCTAATATAGCGCCAAGCCATCCTTAAGTCGAAGCAAAGCCTAGAGAAAGCGCATCAAAAGCATGCAGAGGACTGCGCGCGGTGGCTTTTTCCTGCTAACATCTGACTCCACAGAATCGTTGATTCATACCGTATTTATAGGGCGAAAGCCGCACTTAACAACGGCACACACCACACGCGGTGCCGGATTTATGCAGCAATGCAACAGGATTGACCATGACCGATGATTTTCTATCTCCAGACACCATGACAGACAATTATGTTCATTGGTTCCGTAACTCTGCGCCCTATATCAATGCGCATCGAGGAAAGACCTTTGTGCTGATGTTTGGCGGCGAAGCGGTCAATCACGATAATTTCCGCAACATCATCCATGACATCGCGCTGCTGCACTCGCTCGGCATCCAGTTGATTCTGGTGCATGGCGCACGTCCACAGATCGATGAAAACCTCATCGAATACGGCCTGACCACACCGTTTCACAACGGCCTGCGCGTCACCACCCGCGAAGCCCTACGCTGTGTACTCGACGCGGTCGGCTCGATCCGTCTGGAGATCGAAGCGTTGCTGTCGATGGGTCTGGCCAACTCGCCAATGTTTGGTGCGCGTATTGATGCCGTATCGGGTAATTTCGTCACCGCGCGCCCGTATGGTGTACGCGATGGCATCGACTATCAACTGACCGGCGAAGTGCGCTCGGTCGATGACGAAGCCCTGCAAAAGAGTCTGGCCAACCGCAACATCATCGTGCTGGGGCCGACCGGCTACTCGACCACGGGTGAAGTGTTTAATCTGGTGGCCGAAGAAGTCGCCGTCGAGACCGCGATCACGTTGAAAGCCGACAAGCTGATTTTCCTCGGTGAACATGAAGGCATCTCGGGCAAAGACAACCGCCTGCTGCGTGAACTGATCCCCAACGAAGTCGACCAGTTCCTGCGCAACAAGAAGCTCGATAGCGAAATCCTGCGCCATATGCACGGCTCAGCGGAAGCCTGCCGTGGCGGTGTGCGCCGTGTGCATATCATCTCGTATGCGCGCGATGGGGCACTCTTGCAAGAGCTGTTTACCCGTGACGGCTCCGGCACGCTGGTCAGTAACGACCCGTATGAAGAAATCCGTACCGCGGATATCGACGACGTGGTCGGTCTCATTGAGTTGCTACGTCCACTGGAAGACGAAGGCATCTTGGTACGCCGCTCACGCGAACGTCTGGAGACCGAGATTGCTCAGTTCGCCGTGATTGAGCGTGACGGCATGATCGTCGGTTGCGCCGCACTGTACCCGATCCCCGCCCAGCCAAACGAGCCACCCTCGGCCGAGATCGCCTGTGTTGCGATTCACCCGAGCTACCGCAAATCCAACCGTGGTGCCGAGCTGCTGGATTATCTGGAGGCCAAAGCCCATAACAAAGGCATCAAAAACCTCTATGTACTGACCACGCGTACCGCGCTGTGGTTTATTGAGCAAGGTTTTGAGCCGACCGAAGTCGACGAGATGCCAGAAGCGCGCCAAGCGATGTACAACTACCAACGCAATTCGAAGGTGTTTGTGAAGCACTTGGATTAAATCGCTCAATTTGAGGCAAAAAAAGGGGCTGAATGATCAGCCCCTTTTTGCATCTCGCGTTTTACCCCTGCAACAAACTCACATCCGCCACGCTCATAAACAGCGCACGCAGGCGGGTTAGCAGGCGTAGGCGGTTCAGACGCAGCGCGGCGTCTTCGGCGTTGACCATGACGCTTTCAAAGAAGGCGTCGATCGGTGTGCGCAGTGCAGCGAGCTGCGACAGGGCAGGCGTGTAGTCGGACTGTGCCAGCAACGGCTGAACTTTGGG
>JASLJP010000122.1 GCA_030152425.1 Aquirhabdus sp. | reverse complement strand
ATCAGCTTAAAGTTACCTTTTTCCAAAGCTTCTTCTAAAATTTCCCGCAGCGCTTGATCCGAGGTGGTGGCGTCGTCGGCAGGATTGTACAGATTGACGCCATTCCCGATCCCCGTTTGCAGCTTGACCTTGTCCGCGGCGTTAAACGCACGCGAGAGGATTTCCGTGCTGTCCGGTGAGGTTTCACCGATCATGGCAATACCGATACTGACCGAGGTCTGCACGGTACGATTACCGACGGTGATCAACGTTTTGGCGATCATTTCCGTCGTTGCCTGCGCGTATGCAGAGATGCTTTCGGTCGACGCATTGGGCACCAGTGTGGCGAAGGTCGAGTCACCAAAACGGAAGTTTTGTGCCGTGCTGAACTGTGATTTCAGGGTGTCGGCGACTTTCAGTACCGTGGCATCACTGCCGAGGATACCGGCACTGGCATTGATCTGACCAATATTGTCGATACTAATAAACAGCAGCGCTTGCTGCTGTTTGGATTTGATCGCGGCGGTACGGGTGGTTTCGAGCGCTTCTTCAAAGGCCAGTCGATTGCCCAGACCGGTGAGTACATCCTGACGACCGACCGCCGCCAATTGCGCCTCGAGGAGTTGCGTATCGGCGGTGGACTGATGCTGGATGATGACTTGGATACAGGGCTCACCCTCATAGCTGGCAGGACCAATCTGCAGCATGGCTTCAAAGCGGCTGCCATCAGCGCGCACACCACTGAAGTTAAAGTCTTCGACATTACGGCCGTTTTTGGTATAGACCTTAAGAAAGTCTTTGAATTCTTGCAAGTCTTTGCTATCAACCAAGTCGATCACGGGCATGCCCATCAGTTCATCAATCGACTTATAACCAAACAGCTCTAGGTAGGATTCATTGGCATAGATATGCACGCCAGCATCGATATACGACACCGCACTTCGCGAATGTTTGAGCAGCAATTGGCTACGGCGCTCTGCATCACCGAGCATCAGTTCAAGGTTACGTTGGTTGCGGCGGTGTTCTAGATTGCGCAGCTCATGGCGCATGCGGTGCACGAGTTGCAGCGGGTGTTTCAACGGCAGGACATCCGTTGCACCAGCATTGTATGCCTGTAACAAGATCCCATTGGCATCTTCAGGTGCTGCAGCGTCGAATGCTTTGAGGTCGTCAAGAACGAGGAAAAGGGGGAGGTCTAGGCTATTGCTTTTGATCGCGCGGAGTACATCGGTATATTTGATGTCATAACCAGCGACATACAACACGATATCCCAAATATGGCGCAGTGCTTTTTCGAGCTCTTCCTGATCGTCAAGCACTTGGACTTTGGTCGGAACTCCCTGAGCTTTTAGCAAGTCTGCCAACGATTCGGCAATCGCGTGTGACTCATCTATCACAAGTAGGCGCAGACTTTCACTTTTACTACTCATCAATTAATAACCTTGTCATTCCATGTTTGATGGTCTTGTATCCTATGCGCTAGCAGGTCACATCAATCTTGAAACAACATGCGTCTACAGCAGACACGTACGCCAATAAAGCCCTATCGACTTTATTGGCGTGATCAAAACATCCACAAAATTTGCTGTAACCCCATGTCGCTTGCACTGCTAATTCTAAGACACAAACTTCTAGTCCATAAATTATATTATAGGTTAAACGCCGATAACGAAAGCATTAATCACACCAATTCTAACACCCACACACCTAAGGGATCATAAAGTATCCCAGACCTCATCCATTTCGTCCTTCGGTTTAGGTGTTGCTGCGACAGCGGGCTTGCTCACATCCGGCGTATCGCTACTGCCCAACGCATGTTTGGACAGTTCACCACCCGCACTCAAACGCTCTGGCTGGGTGACCACAAATTCAAACTGGCTAAAGCTCTGAGTCACCACCAGCTCACGGGTGAGCTGCGCGCGGACTTCTTCATTTCCCAGACGGATCGAGATTTTGTGACCGGATTTAAAGGCCAAAATCGGGGTGATGATGCTGGTCGCACGATTGAGTACTTTCATTTCCGGCAGAAGCAGGGTACGCATATAGTCGCTCGAATAGCCATCCTGACGAATCACGCGCGCACCACAGGCTTTGCCCCGTTGCGAGAGGATTTCGACACCGAACTCAGCGCCTGAGTTGAGCTTTTGTTGTACCCAACGGATCAGGCCAATGCTCCAGGTCGAGCTATCGCTTTCTTTGATCGCGATCAGTTCACCGCTACGCAGTACGTTTGGTGTGATCCCGACCCAGCGGATGCAGTAGCCGCCGAGGCTGACGTTGACGATCTGGCATGGATAGGACTCCAGATACTCACGCGTCGCATTTTGACGGATTTGCTCTTCTTGCACCGTATAGTTCAGATCAAAGCCATGGTTGACGGCAGTCGGGTGAATAATCGGCAGCTCGGCAGTGGCCAAGGTCGATTGAATCTGGATGACATCTTCAAAATACTGCTGACCCGATAGCTGATAGTGCGAACCAATCAGACCGAGTGACACGTTGACCGTACCCAAGTGCGGGTGACGCTCGGAGGAGCGCTCCAGCGAAGCATGCAGCGTATGCAACAAATGCAGACGCAGCGAGGCGGACAATAGGGTTTCTTCGGCTTGGTGGATCAGCTTCGGATGATCTTGGCTCAAATTTTCAAAATGGCTCAGCAGACCTTGCACGTCGATGTAGTACATCGAGGCATTACTGTCTTTGAGTTGATTGATATACATCGGTGGTGCATCGATCGAGGTATCAACCAGAAACAGGTCTTCACCACTTGGCTGTTTGGAGATGCGCATCAGACCGACCCAGATTTCACTGAGTTGGCTGATTTTCTTGATTTCTGCTTGGCGCAGTTTATTGGTATTACAGGCTGACATAAAGATCGAACGCAGGTAAACCTGCTCGATGGTCAACACTTGACCGTAAACTTGGTTTTCGTCACGCAGGCTAAAGTCACCCAGCTCGAGGCGCATCGCTAACCCAAACTGCTCGTGCAGGCGCAGCCACATGCCTTTATAGACAGGCAGATAAAGCGTTTTGGATTCGGCCAACAGGCGGAAGAGTTCGGTCAGGCTGCGATGGATCGCCTGCGCGGTGAGGGCAGAGAGCGTTTTCTTTTTGCCAACAGCAAATACGCCGAAGGTTTGAGTTTGCAGGCTTTCTGCCGAGCGTAGAGCGATACTGCGATAGATCATCGCGGTATACACGCGCAACTGCTGAGCCAGACCAGCGATACGTTCGGCACGTTGGTCTAGCAAAATGTTTTGGTTGATATAGTGTTTGGACAGGGATT
>JASLJP010000045.1 GCA_030152425.1 Aquirhabdus sp. | reverse complement strand
GTTGGATTCGCGATTACTTTGAGATAGGCCGTGGGGGTAAAGGGGAACTGGATATTGATGTCGCCGAGATAGCTCTGCGAGGCGACTGCGTGTGCTTGGGTCAGCACAGGACGAAGCGGCGTTTTGTCCAAGGCATGGCGGCCGATATCGAGTAGCTCGGCACTCCCAACATGGATCAGCGACGACAGCACTTGCTTGCCATAGGCACGTACGCCGCGCTGGTTGCGATGAGTAATAAACGGGATGACGTGCGGGTTGGCTTGGCTGACGATGGTTTGATTGACATTGTGCAGACGCGCCAGACGCTCGCGTGGCAGGTCGCCGTGCACCGCGCCGTCGATCCATTTTTCGGTGCTCATATAGGGGATCGTTTGGCCGTCTTTGTCGCGTGCTTTTAGCCGCACGGGTGGGAACAGCAGCGGAACCGAACATGAGGCCAATGCGGCATACTCAACCAGCACATCGGGCGCTGTCAAATAGTTGAGTACGCGCGGTTTTTGGTGCATGCGAGTCGGCGAGACGGTGATATTCAGAATACGGCCACTGCGTTTGTATGCTTCGCCAAACGTGACGCTGCCGACATTGGTGATGATGTGTTCCAGCAACTGCTGGTCATCCATCAGGGTGTGCTGTTTACGCACATTGGCCAGTTTGCGCCAGCGCAGGGCTTCGATATGGATGTTGCCCAGCTCTTCATTAAAAAATGTCGTCAGCTCGGCGTCGCTTTTATTACAGATAGCCGCCGCGATGATCGCCCCCATGCTCGACCCTGCCAGCACTTGCGGCAGCAGATTTTGCTCCCACAGTGCCTTCACCACGCCGATATGATAGATGCCAAAGGCAGCACCGCCGCTCAGCAGCAGTGCGGGGCGGCCATAGATGCGCTCGGCCTGCTCAAACAAAAACAGTTTATGCTGCTCGGTCATGCCGGGCACCGGATGCGCGCTCAAGGTGCGCATCACGGCGTCGACTTCATCCAGATAGGCGGACACGATCATTTTGCTGCCGGAACGGGCATGCAAGTAAAGCTCGGGATTGTTCAGCTCGCCCAGATGGCGATAGATGCTTTCTTGCAGGATGCTCGCCAGGCCAGCCAGATCATTGGTTTTACGCATCTCCTGCATCTGCTGGATATGATCGCGCATCAGCCGCTCATGCACGAATCCACCCGCCGCGCTCTGCCGCCAGTCCATCAGCCCCTCATATGCATCCAGTGCCTCGGCTGCGCGATGCCACTCGTCGTAGCTGAGGGCGGCGGCCAAGGCGGCGTTGAGTTGGCGATGGGTGCTGGCAGTCATGGTGCGATGTCCTAAAAACGTTGTATAGCGCCATACTACACTATGGAAACGACATTAAGATGTCGCCGATTGTGCCAACTCGCTGCCCTGCTGGATCTGTTCCAGTACACGGCGCATTTCTTTTTTATTCATATACTTCGGCACAGCATATAGACCGTGCGCTTCCTTAAAGGCCGCTTGGATGATGGCGGAGAAATCGGCTTTGTTGATGCCGGGCACGACGGGGTTAATCTTGATCCCGCTGATCAGGGCTTTGACGCGCTCGATCATGATCGCGCTGGCGCGTTCGTCGTTGTCGGTGGGGCTGACGAAGCCCAAAGCGCGTGCCAACTGTGCCAATCGGCTTTCGGCGGCAAGTTGGCTAAAGTCCAGGATGTATGGCAGCACGATGGCGTTGGCGCGGCCATGCGGCAGATGGTATTTCACACCGAGCTGATGAGCGATGGCATGGACATAGCCCAGCGCGGTGATGTTCATCGCCAGCCCCGCCTCGTGGGCAGCAACCGCCATGGCTTCACGTGCGGCCATGTCCGAGCCGTCCTGCCATGCTGGTTCTAGCTGGGTGAAGATCAGGCGCATGGCCTCTAGCGCATATCTGTCACTGGCCTTGGTGGAAAAACGGCTCAGCCATGCCTCCATGGCATGGGTCAGCGCGTCAATGCCGGTTTCGGCGGTGACGCCGCGCGGCATCGTGCGCATGATACTGGCGTCGAGCGCGACGCCGAGTGGCACGCACTTCGGATCGAGGATCAGGTTTTTCGCATGGGTGATATCGTCGGTGATCACTGCGCCACCCGACACCTCAGAGCCAGTACCGGCGGTCGAGGGGATCACAAACAGTGGCATGGCGCGCTTGCGGCTGCGCAGGATGCCGTAGAGCTGTTCGGGCTTTTTCTTATTGGTGATCGCCAGCGCCATGACCTTGGCACAGTCGATCGCCGAACCGCCGCCGACGGCGAGGATCGCATCGCACTTATACTGTTTCAGGCAGGCGATGCCGTTTTTGACCAACTGTACGGTCGGGTCGGGTTTGATCTCGGCAAAGACGGTGACCGTCAGCCCCAGTCGCTCAAGCTCCGCTTGAATAGGCGCGGTGACCTTTAACTGGTAGAGGATATCGTCGGTGACCAGACAGACATGGGTCAGCCCCTGCTGGGCGATCATCTGGCAGAGCTGAAGACTGCTGCCCTGCTCTTGAAAGACTTTAGGTTTCGGAATAGTGAGGACTTTGACCAACAGGCCAACCGCTTTGATCTGGGTTTCGGCGGCGATGACGCGCAGGCGCTGCGGGGTATTATTATGAATGGCGGTTTGGATCGATGCTTTACTGGGCACGGCGTTATACAGTTTCGAGATGGGCATGTTTCACCTAATTTAATCCATTAAATTCTAAATAAGACGTGCTTTGCAGCAGCAAAACCGCTGCCCGGCAACGTCTTAACCACCTAATATGTCAACGCAATCACATTGATCATGCTAGAGACGCATCCGTGCGTCAATGACTCGAGGGCGTGGCAGCAACAACCCCGCCATGCATTATTCTGCTTTTGGCTTGGGATACAGCTTGGCGTCAAAGTCGCTGATCTTGGGGAAAACCAAAGGAGTCAGTGTATCAATCCTGCCCAGATATGCCTTGTAGTCATTGAGGATATCGCTGCGCGCCTCAGGCGTTATATAGGGTACGTGATAACCGATAAAGGGCGGCAAAACAGTCAG
>JASLJP010000040.1 GCA_030152425.1 Aquirhabdus sp. | reverse complement strand
CACCGGTGAGTAGCACCGCCGGAAGTACGACGACAGTCGTGGTTCAGCGTCCGCGTGACTACATCACCATCGAGCCAACGCAGTCCGATCTGGTATATGTACCGGATTACAACCCACGTGCTGTGTATGGTCGTGGTGGCGCAGACTACGATGACTATCCCGGCTACCAGTATCGCTCCGCGCGTGACTATGATCCGCAGTATGGCTATCGCGAAGAGGTACGACCTAACCGCACCGCAGAGCTGGCTACGGCGGGTGTGATCAGTTTTGGAGTGGGGGTCGTGGTCGGATCGGCACTGGAGCGCCATGGCTGGGGCTGGAACTCATGGAATACCGACTGGCGCGGCCGCGATGACCGAGGCGGGCGTGATGGCCGTGACGGTCATGATGGGCGTCACCGAGATCGTGGGCCTGCCGTGGTGTATAACAACACGGTCTATGAGTCGCGCTCGACCACCGTGATCAACGAGCGCAGCCGAGACAGAACGCGTGATCAAAACTGGGATCAGAATCGAGACCGTAATCATGATCGTGATGGTCACCGAGATCGTCAGCCTCAAGCCAATCCCCCCGCAGCTGGCCCACAGCAGCCCAGTAGCCAGCCAAATCCATCGCGGCCATGGGCGGGTCAGCAGTGGAGCCATCGTGATCCGGCCCCGGGTCAACCGACAGCGCCCAGCAGCACCCCACAACAACCACAGGGTCAGCCATCCCCCTGGCAACAACGGCAGAACGCTGAATGGCAGCGCCAACATCCGAACCAGACCGGCCAACAGCGCCCGAACCAGCCGCCCGCCGCTCCACCCTCAGGCAATCAGCCGCCCAACGCGTCACCGCATGGGCAGTGGCGCGATCATCAGGGGCAGCGTGATCAGCGCGGTGATCCACGGGTAAACGGACAGCAACCACCTGCTGCATCTACGCCAGTGGTCGTACCGCCGATCGTGCGTCCAAATCAACCCGCGACGCCGGCACCACAGACCACCCCAGCCACCGGGCAACCAGCGGGTTGGCAGGGACATGGTCATCATGGCCAGCGTCCGGGTCAGCAGGGTGGCGTCTCGCCTGCGCCAACGACCGGCGCACCTGCAGCAAATCCAGTCCCCGTGACGCCACCAGCCACCCCCCCGACGCCTGCGGCAAGTTCCAACAGCACACCGCCTCCCGCCCAGCAAGGCCATGGCCCACGTCACCCGCGACCAAACCAGCAAGGGGGTGTAACAGCCGTAACGTCGCCACCCGTGCAACCCACACCGGTTACCCCTGTGCCTGCGACACCGGCAAAGCCAGCTACCCCACCGTCGACTCAACCGCGTGATCCACAGGACCATGGCTCACGTAGTCAGCATCGTGATCGTCCCGATGGTACGTCAGGTCACCCGCAGCAGGGAGTGGCCGTAGCGCCGGCCGCCAATCCGCAACAAGCTGCGCAGGCACAGCAAGATGCTGAAGCACGGGCGCGCGCTGAGCAAACCAAACAGCAGCAAGCCCAAGCTCAGCAAAAACAAGCGGAGCAAGCGAAGCAGCAAGCCGAAGCAAGGGAGCAGCAAGCCAAGCAACAGGCGCAGCAAAGTGCTGATGCTGAGCAACGTAAACAAGCTGAACTCGCCCGTCAGCAACAGGCACAGGAACGCCAGCAAGCGCAGCAAGCCGCTCAGGCCGAGCAACGTAAGCAGGCTGATCTCGCCCGTCAGCAACAGGCGCAGGAACGCCAGCAAGCGCAGCAAGCCGCTCAGGCCGAGCAACGCAAACAAGCTGATCTCGCCCGTCAGCAACAAGCACAGGAACGCCAGCAAGCGCAGCAAGCCGCTCAGGCCGAGCAACGCAAACAGGCTGATCTCGCCCGTCAGCAACAGGCACAGGAGCGCCAGCAAGCGCAGCAAGCTGCTCAGGCCGAGCAACGCAAACAAGCTGATCTTGCGCGCCAACAGCAGGCGCAAGAGCGGCTACAGGCTCAGCAAGCCCAGCAGGCGGCTCAAGCCCAACAACGTCAACAGGCCGAGCAGGCGCGTCAGCGACAGGCACAAGAGCGCCAGCAAGCCCAACGTGCAGCGCAAGAGCGCGCTCGGGATGCGGCTAAACGACCTCAGGAAGAAAAACCCGCGTCCTAATCGGTTCGCGGGAGGGGCGACGACGCGCGCGTGCGCTGCGCCGCCTTGGCGCGGTCCACCGCCCGCCACAGATACCAGGCGGCAGTACTGCGATGTGGACTCCAGGCACTGCCGATTTCCGCCAGTGCTTTGGGTTTGGGCTGGTCATCCAGATTTTTCAGCAAACGCCAGCCTTCTCGCACCCCAAAGTCGTCGACCGGCAGAATGTCGGGGCGGTGCAGGGCGTGCATCAAGAAAATTTCCACCGTCCAGCGCCCGACACCGCGCAGCGTAGTCAGCCGTGTGATCAGTGCGTCGTTGTCTAGGGTTTCCGCTTCCGCCCGCGTCGGGACGATGCCCGCAATGGCCTGCTCAGCGATGCCCATAATGGTGGTCACTTTGGTCGTCGAAAAGCCACATGCACGGATTAGATCCGGCGCAGTCGCTAGGATTGCCTCCGCACTTGGAATCGCCTCTGCCTCGGCGCTATATAGTGCCTTAAAACGCCTGAGTATGGCCTCAGCGGCTTTGCCGTGTAGCTGTTGGTGCGCGATGGCATGGATCAAGTGTTGGTAGGGTTCGGTCGTCGACTGAGGCACGCTGGGTCGTATCCCGACTTCCTCGACCAGTGCTGCCCAGTCGCTGTCTAGCGCGGCGAGAAATACTGCTGCATCGTGGTAGTCAAATACTGTGCAGGGCGCGGCGAACGGCTCGGTCATAACAGGCTCGGCAGGGGCGGGTGGCTGGAGAGATTTAACGTTAAGCCATAATCGGGACAATTGCCAGAGATCAGCTTCGATTGCCTTGACCCGCGCACCAGTCGCCCATGACATGGCATGGGTGGCTGGTGGGTGCGGTCAGTGTGCGCCAGCGGGTGCTTGCTGCTGCACCGTATCCGGCAGTCCACGGCCTAAATGAAACAGGGTGTAGAGTGACAGTACGGCAAGTCCGCCACCGATCCACATCACGGCAGGGATATTAAAATGATCGGCCACGCCGCCGCCCAGTAGCGATCCGATGGCGATTCCGACTTGAAAGGTCGAGACCAGCATCGCTGCGCCGCCTTCCATCGCCTCGGGGACCGCGGCAAACATCCACATATTGGCGCATGTCGGCATTGCGCCAAAGGCTAAGCCCCACAGGGCGATGGTGAGCACCGCGCCGCTCAGCGTCGTTCCAAACAGCGGAAACAGCACCATAGCCAGCCCCATCAAGGTCACCACGGCCATAAACGACTTCCGGATATTGCGTGAGGTCGCCCATCCGGCGATGACATTACCCAGCACCCCTGCGACGCCAAACACAAACAGCAAGCTGCTGATCACCGTCCCATCGAAGCCGCCGTTATCACGCAGAAATGGGGTCACGTAGGTGTAGGTGGTGAAGTGCGCCAGCACCAATAGCACGATGCCGAGCAATCCGACACGGGCATATTTATGCTGGAACAAGACCGGTAGGTCACGGATTTTGACCGCCGTCGTGGTCGGCAGACGGGGCAGCATCAGCAGTTGACCGATCAAGACCAGCGTACCCAGCGCACCTGTGATCGCAAAGGCTGCACGCCAGCCAAACAGATTGCCGATCCATGCCCCCAGTGGGACACCGAGCACGGTGGCCAGCGTCACACCGGTAAAGATCACTGCCGACGCCCGCCCCATCGCAACCCCAGGTGGCGCCAGCCGACCGCTCAAGGCCACGGCGATCGACCAAAAGCCACCGATGCCGATGCCTAAAAGCAAGCGTCCAATCAGCAGCACGGTAAAGTTGCTGGAAAATGTCGCGATCAGATTGGAGATGATCATGAGCAGCGTCAACGCCCACAGGATATAGCGGCGATCTATCTTGCCGACGCCGACAGTCACGAGTGGGGCGGCAAAGGCTGCCAATACGCCGGGTGCTGTGACCATCAGTCCTGCTGTGCCGACACTGATCTGCAGGTCGGCTGCGATATTGCTCAGCAGGCCGACTGGTAAAAATTCGCTGGTCACCAAGGCAAAGGCACCGATGGCCACCGACAGCAAGGCAAACCACGATTTAAGCACCGCTTGCGGCGGCTCAGCTTGAGTTGCGGTGGTGGTCATGACGCCGGATTCGAGAGTGGATGCGTCCATGGGACTACTCCAAAATTGAGAAAAAAGGTCTTACCCCACAGCACATCTGTGCTGAAGGGTGGGGAAAATCATCCGTGTAGGGGCGTGCGGGGACGTCGAATTACAGCGTCGGGTAGTCGGTATAGCCTTCAGCGCCACGGGAGTAGAATGTCGCTGGATTTGGCGGGTTGAGGGGGGCGTCGAGGAACAGGCGCGACGGGAGGTCTGGATTGGCAATAAACGGTACACCAAAGGCGACGGCATCGGCATGGCCGCTGGCAATCGCCGCGTTAGCGCTGTCTTTACTAAAGCGCTCATTGGCGATGTAGATGCCCCCAAAGGCAGCTTTGAGGATCGGGCCCAGACTGTCTTCCGCTTCTTTCTCGCGGGCGCTGATAAAGGCGATCTGGCGTTTACCCAGCTCACGAGCCACATAGCCAAAGGTCGTCGCACGATCTGAGTCGCCCATGCCATGTGCGTCGGCACGCGGTGCCAGATGGACGGCGACGCGATTGGCGCCCCAGACCCCGATCACGGCATCGGTGACTTCCAGCAGCAGACGGGCGCGGTTTTCCAGCGATCCGCCGTATTGGTCGGTGCGTTGGTTGCTGCTGTCTTGCAGGAATTGATCAAGCAAATAGCCATTGGCACCGTGGATCAGGACACCATCAAAGCCCGCGATTTTGGCGTTTTCCGCGCCGCTGCGATAGGCCTCGACGACGTCGGCGATTTCCGCCGTGTCCAAGGCGCGCGGCACCGGATAAGGACGCTCAGGACGCAGCAGACTGACATGGCCTTTGGCAGCGATGGCACTCGGCGCGACAGGTGGCTGACCCTCAAGCAGGGAGGGGTCGGAGATGCGACCCACATGCCACAGTTGCAAGAAAATCCGTCCACCCGCATCGTGCACTGCTTGGGTCACTAATTTCCAGCCCGCGACTTGTTCTGCAGACCAGATCCCCGGTGTATCGGTATAGCCGACTCCCATCGGAGAGACCGAGGTGGCTTCGCTGAGGATCAGACCGGCGGAGGCGCGCTGTACGTAGTATTCCGCCATCAGGGCGTTCGGTACACGACCTTCATCGGCACGAGAGCGGGTCAGCGGAGCCATAAAGATGCGATTCGGCAATTCCAGATCGCCAATGGTGATCGGGTCAAATAGGGTGGTGGTCTGGGTCGTCATGGGATACTTCCTCATAGATCGCGTAACATACCGATATATGCATGCTGCGCGGTGGTGGTACGAAAGACTGGATAAAACCGTATCAGGTGCATTACAGCTCTTTGTGCATCTGCTGTAGAAATTCGCTGATGACTTCTTCGTTGCGTTTAAAGAAGCTCCATTGGCCGACTTTTTTGCAGGTCACCAGTTTGGCGCGCTGCAATACGGCCAGATGGGCAGAGACGGTCGATTGCGACAACCCACAACGCTCAAACTGACCGGCACACACGCCAAACTCGAACGGGTGTTCCTGCGCTTTAAAATTCTGCGCCGGATCTTTGAGGCAGTTCAGCATCTCGCGCCGCGTTGGATGGGCGAGGGCTTTAATGATGTCATCGAGGTCGATGGTCGTCGTCATAGGGCTCTGTATTTCGTTGTATCGCGATAAGACGAACTATATATCGAAAATTTACGATATGATAGTGCTCTGGTCGGTCTTTTTGTAACCAAACGGTGAACCCTGCCACAGCGGATGGCGAACGTGCTGCGCATAAAAAAGCCCATCGCATAGGATGGGCTTAGTGAGTCATTGAAATAATTGAGCCATTATAAAGAGCGTGAAATCAGCTCTTTCATGATCTCATTGGTGCCCGCATAGATGCGGTTGGCGCGATTATCGATATAGGCACGGGCGATCGGGTACTCCAGCATATAGCCGTAGCCACCGTGCAACTGCACGCACTCATCGACCACCTTGCTAAACATATCGCTTAAACGATATTTGGCGATCGCCGCAGCTTCGATGGGCAGACTTTCGCTGAGTTGCAGTTGCATGCAGCTATCGACATAGGTGCGTCCCATCTCCAGCTCGGCGCGCATTTCAGCCAGTTTAAAACGGGTGTTTTGGAAGGAGGCAACGGTTTTACCAAAGGCTTTACGCTGTTTGACATAGGCCAAGGTCTGGGCAAAGGCGGCTTCAGCGCCGGATTGGCAGATGATCGCCACCATTAGACGCTCCCACGCCAGCTCTTTCATGAGCATGATAAACCCCATGCCTTCCATGCCGAGCAAGTTTTCTTTCGGTACGCGTACATTGTCAAAAAACAGCTCGCAGGTGTCTTGGCCTTTCATGCCGACTTTGTTGAGTGGCTTCCCTTTACTAAATCCGGCTGTTTTGGCATCGATGATCAGCAATGACAGGTTGGCAGAGCCTTTGTCGCCACTCCCGGTTTTGACCACGACGACGGCCATGTCACACAGATAACCGTTGGTGATAAAGATTTTCGAGCCATTGACCACATAGTGGTCGCCATCTAGGACTGCTGTTGTGCGCACGCCTTGCAGATCAGAGCCGGTACCCGGTTCGGTCATGGCGATCGCGCCGACCACTTCACCAGTTGCCATCTTAGGCAGCCAGGCCAGTTTTTGTTCATGGTTGCCAAAGTTATTGATGTAGTTGGCCACGATGTCCGAGTGCAGCGACATGCCCGAAGCTGAGTCCATCGCATAGCCTTGTTCTTCGATGAGGATCATGCTGTAGAGGCGATCTACTCCTGAGCCGCCGTATTCTTCCGGCATGGTGGCGCAAAGCAGCCCTAAGGATCCGGCTTTGTTCCACAGGTCACGATCGACGTGTTGCTGTTGTTCATAGCGGTCGATATTTGGCATCACTTCGGTTTCAAAGTACCGACGTGCCGTGGTGCGGAATGCCTCATGATCGGCATTGAACAAGGTACGTGGAATCAATGGCGCGACGGGGCGGGCGAGTGTGCTGGACATGAGGTCTTCCTAACGGTGAAGGTATTCAGTTTAGATTCGCATTTCGATATTTGGCGTGTAATGCCATTGCGTGTGCTAGTTAAAGGGATAGAGCACAGGTCAACAATGATCGTTTTGATCAATAATTGGCATGAAATCGTGCTTCTTGCCAGTCGCTTGGCTTTGGCCGCCAAAAAATGCGGCAAGTGACTATGGCTGTCTGCACCTGCCCGATTGAACCTGTTACTCTTGCACCACTTACACTTATATTTGTTCCTGCACATGTCCGACCACGTTCCCGACCAGCGACACCTCCCCAAGCAAAATCTGTCCATCGACCGTACCCTGATCATCTCAGTGTTCGTCGTGGCGTCGTGCGGGCTGGCCTATGAATTGATCACCGGTGCGTTGGCGAGTTATTTGCTCGGCGATTCTATCCTGCAGTTTTCGACCATCATCGGCACTTATTTGTTTGCCATGGGCATCGGTGCGCATCTGTCGAAATACGTCAAGGAAGAAGATGTTCTGCAGCGCTTTATCGAAGTGGAGCTGTTGGTTGGCTTGATCGGTGGATTATCGGCCTTGTTTCTGTTTATCGTCTTTGCTTGGCTGTCGATGCCGTTTCGGGTGGTGCTATATGCCTTGGTGTTGATCGTCGGCATCTTGGTCGGGATGGAGATCCCGCTGGTGATGCGCATCCTCAATCAGCGCCAAGCCGAATTCCGCGAGCTGGTGAGCAAGGTACTGACCTTTGACTATCTGGGCGCACTGGCGGTATCGCTGCTGTTTCCGCTGATCCTCGCGCCTAAGCTGGGCTTGGCGCGATCGGCACTGCTGTTTGGCCTGTGCAATGCCGGGATTGCGGCATGGACAGCATGGCGCTTTCGTGACGAGCTACCGCAACTGCGGATGCTCTATCGCCGTACGTTGTTTGCAATCTTGCTGTTGCTGGGTTCTTTTTTTGCTGCTGATCGGCTGGTACGCTGGTCGGAAGGCGTGTTGTTTGGCGATCCGGTGATCTATGCCAGTACCACCCAATATCAGCGGCTGGTCTTGACCAAATGGAAGAACGACCTGCGCCTGTATATCAATGGCAATTTGCAGTTTTCCAGCCGCGATGAGCATCGCTATCACGAAGCATTGGTGCACCCCATTCTGGCGGCCTTGCCGCATGCCAAACGGGTGCTGATCTTGGGCGGCGGCGATGGCTTGGCGCTGCGCGAGGTACTGCGTTATCCACAAATCGAACATGCGACGCTGGTGGATCTCGACCCCGCCATGACCAAGCTGTTTACCACCAATGCTGACCTGACCAAGCTCAATGGCAATTCGCTGACCAATCCGCGCGTGACCGTGGTCAATGACGATGCCGCACGCTGGCTGGAGCACAACGATGAGATCTATGATGCCATCATCATGGATTTCCCCGATCCTTCCAACTTTGGGCTGGGCAAGTTGTATTCGGTGCCGATCTACCGACTGGTGTCTCGCCATCTGTCTGAGCATGGGCTGGTGGTGGTGCAGTCGACCTCGCCGTACCATGCGCCGCGCTCCTATTGGTGTGTGGCCGCGACCTTGGAGAAGG
>JASLJP010000339.1 GCA_030152425.1 Aquirhabdus sp. | reverse complement strand
CCCCAGCCCATATTTCGCTCAGTCCAGTAGCCAATGGCATCCATCCTTACAACATCAGGCATAAACCACTTTTCGCTTCCAATAAAGCGGTAACCAGAAACGGTCGGCCGATGCATTGGATATAGGTCAACCGACCCATCTCCGAGTTGACAAGAATCATCCCAAGATAGAAGGCTACACCAACCAGAGCTATCCGGAGTACGAATGTCCGCCGAATCAGGACGGGGACTTGCAATGTATCGTGCTCCCTTACTCACCCCAGCGTTGCTGATTGATGACAAATAACCTGTAGCCTCTGCATAGCACTGTATATAACTGTTTTGAGCAGCAGTATGTAAAAATCCTATACAATCATTAGCAAAAAAATGAATATTTGTAAAATCAATGTTTCGTTGTGGGCTACCACTTATTTCATGAGCATGCCCAGGATATGTAGTTGATGCTTCTCCTAAATCATAAGCTCTATAATTACTAAAATGATTTAAGTCAGTTATAAATCCATTACTTACGCTTGAACCTGCAAAGGCGGGATTTGTACCTAAAGTGAGTCGAGCACGAAGTGGCAAAGAAGATACGTTATCAACAAAACCCGTTAAAGTTAGTGTGCCTGGAGATCCTGGGGAGTAAATTAAGCCAGTATATGTGTAAGGAACTCCACTGATATATGCTGTACCGCTGGTTGGAATCTGATGAGATACAGAATATGCGACTGTAAGAGTGCTGATAGTAGATGATTTTATACGGTAGGTATCATTACCACGGATTGATAGGCCGACAAATCCTTGGTAGAAGATATTATCATCGTAAAACCAAGCGCCACCGAAACTTTTACCATCCCCGAAATTACCACATACAACGGCACGTGCCGCCATTCTCCAATAGCCTACAACTTGACAATTATTAACACGCGTCATAATAGCATTATATGTCAAGACACCAATATCCCAGTTATCGCCAAGCCCACAGTAACTAGTGCTGTATTCAGCAAAATCCCTTAACGATTCCATACTATTGTACCCATTCACCCCGTTGTAATTGAGTTGAACTCTTAAATGGTTGAGGGATGCACCAGAAAATAAACGCACACCAACCTTAAGTTGCTTTGACGTAGCCATCATCGCGCCTTCGGCATTTGCATTAGTAAAATCTAACAGGCTGTAGTATCGGTTTCCATCAAACCCATCGGACGGTACGAGCGCATGGTTATCGTTTGGTAGGACACCACCGCCGACATCACAATTTGATACGCCAACAATAGTTACGGAATTATCTGTAAATGGAGTGCCCGCCATCAAAATTGTTGTGCCCTTAGTCATCCTACGAGGGCGCCATGTACCCTTTTGGTCCCATTCGTCTGTTCCTGCACCTGTCAGCTTGGAATAAAGGTCTAGTCGTTCATTAAAAACAAAGACTCCGGTAGGAACAGTAATTTCATTTCTTGTGTTTGCTGCCGCCTGAATCGCAGCCCAATCAATTGATTGATCAAGCGACTGAACAAATGGATACACCGCTTGCGCTGCGGCGAGCGTCTCATACCGCTCAGAGAGCGGATGAAGTACGCCATCCCCTATCACCCCAAAATCCTCCACACTCACCACATCCCTCAACTTCTCCTGCACCGTCCGCTGTACCGCCCCCACCCCCTTTTGGATAAAGCCAATACTGTCAGCACCGGTAGGACCCGCGAGTTGGGCGAGGATTTGGGGGCCTTCGGCGTAGTAGGCTTCGCCGTTGATGGTGTCGATCAGCACGTCGTTGTGGTCATGGACGACGAGGCTGTAAAAGCCTGAACCAAAGATATTCGCCTGCCCGCCGGCATCCAAGATCACGGGGTGGGCATTGGCCACCAGACCGGTGGCGTCGCTGTAGGTGGCTTTGGCGGTGGTGGTGCCCAGCGCATAGGCGTAGACCTTCCCGCCGGCCAGTGGCTGGCCGTTTTGGTCGAGGTAGCGTACGCGAGGATGGATTTGCGATTGAGTAATATCGGTCATGGTCGTGTCCTGAAGTAGGATGGTGCGGAAAATAGAGAAACAGCAGGCAATAAAAAACCCGCATCAGGTGCGGGTTTTAAAAATTAGAAACAGGTTGATTTACTTGTCTTTATCCACCGGCAGGCAACTGTCATCATGCGTACAGTTCAGCTGGATCGTCGGGGTATAGGTCGGGTCGATGGTGGTTTCATCTTGATTGTAATAATAGGGAGGACGACTGCCATGGCGGACATACGGGTTGTAGTTGTTAAAGTGGTTCGGAGTGACGATATGCTGGCTATAGCCCGTAGACGTATTGCTATACGCCAAAGGTCTAGTCGGAGGGCTGGTGTAGTAGCTGGGGACTTCAGCATGTGCGGCAGAGATGAACATCGTCGCCGCAAAAATAGCATAGGGGAACATCGTTTTCATCATGTGCACCCTCGGTTTAAATTCGTTAAAGGCGACAACTCGCCCTCTGATCTGGATACTCACGACGCTTGCACAGCCTTTCATCGCGCTTACCCACGCTCTTCTTGACGCCAAGTATCTCTATCTTCCAGCTCGGCAATCCAGCCATGTACAAACGTCCCAAACTTAGGTCGTAGATCATGATTTCTTTTCAATCACATTTAGCATAATCCTGAAAATCAGCGCTGTACAGAGGTAAACAATCCGTACGTATCGTTTACCCCATAGGCATAAAGCATCAACATTAAACGTCATCGCTTACGTGGCGTAATCACTTGTTGCGGCGCGCCAGTTTGAGGAGATGGCGGCGCGGCAAGAAATGTCCCTGCAGTCGCCTGTTTATAGCGCTTACCCAATACACTATGCGCCCGCTCGTACTCATTCATTGAGGGTCCAGTCACCTTTTCCAGTACGCTGAGTGGGATCTTAGCACGGTCTAAAAACATCTGCTCCGCAGCAACAGGCACACGTCCAGTGGCTTGGCGCGGCAGGGCACGTCTCAGAGCCTCCTCGTGGATATGGGCATTGGGGCGGTTTTCCGACAACACTTGTCGGGCGATCACCATGCGCTGTAGTTTTTTGGGAATCTCATCGCCTGCTACGGTCTTGCCGGCGTGCATAGCAGCCTCTACCTCATTGATCAGGCCTTGGCGCAGATGCGGCGCGACATGTGCTGGGCTATAGCCCCAACTACCGAGCGAACTATCGACCAGTTGAGCGGCACTTTGTCCAATCTGGGCACGTGACTGCGGCAGCCGACGTGCGACTTTCTGAACAGCCTTGCCTAAACCAGCACCTAAGCCATCCGAGACGCCACCGATTGCTGCACCTGCGACAATGCCGCCCAGTCGGGTATCGCCATCTTTGACAAAAGTAACACCACCACTCGCACCCCCGACCGCCATATTGCGCCCTGCCACCTTCAGCACTTTGCCGAGTGTATTGGCGCCTTGATACCCCTTGGCAAGCACCGATATCGGCAGGGTCGCCAACGTGTTACCAATGCCACGCCCCACATCAAAGCCCGTATGTCCATGCGCCTTGCGACCACGTTCATACAGTGCGTCATTGGCCATTTGCTCGGCGGTAATATCCGCATATCGATGGCCACCATCGTGCCAATCCATCGCCTTGCCATGAATCTGCTTTAAGCCTTGCCACACATCATTCGCGCCTGCGCCAATACTGACCAGCAAGCTCGGATCCTCCGCCTGCAAATCCGCAGGATCAAAGCCTCGTACCGCTGATGCCACCATCTGTGGCACTTTATGGCGGGTCAGTGCTGGACTTGCGACCCGTACGTTTGGCATACCTTTTCCGACACCCATGATTGCGTCCTCAGCGTTCGTTTAAAAAATGGTTTTTATATCAGCAGTATTAACGCAGTGCGCCGTAGTGCCCACGAGCGCGGCGCTGCTTGCCCTTGCTCCCCAGACGTTGATTTAACATTTGAAGCGGCGTGCTGTGCAGCGGCGCATCAGGCATGCCCAAGGGGGTTGCAATCGCATGCTGCACGCCACTCGCCTCGTCGTCATATCCCACCCGCGGTGGCACCACACCCTCCCCACCACCCTGCCCCTGCATTAGCGTGCCCATATTCCACGGGCTATACGGCTCAGCCAGATTCATGGTCGGCGCATCCTGATCCGGCGCGGCATAGTCGTCGTCCGCGTACGTCTGCTGCGCCGCGCCATAAATATGCGGATCGGGCTGCTGGTTCTGACGGGCATAGGCAGCGCGGTTTTGGTCGGTGACCAGGCTGGTGGGGCTGGCGCCGACGCGGTATTGGGCGCCGATATGCTGCTGTTGGGTATAGGGGTCGTTGATCAGTTGCACATTGCGGTCGCCGATCAGCTGATTGCTGCTGGTCGGGGTATTGGCTTTGAGCTGCGCGCCGCCGGTCATCTGGCTCAGCGCGGCTTGGCGAGCCATAAGGTCGGCCTCCTCAGCCGTGGTCGGTGCGGCATTGCGATAGGCTTGCATCATCTCGGGGCTGAGCATGGGCGCAAGCTCGTCGCCATAGCGTTGATAGCGGCGCACCCCGTCGGCGCCTACGGCTGAGGCCTGTGTGTTTTTCATCTGATCGTATTCTTTCTTGTAGCGATCAAAGATACTGGCCTGCGCTTCGGCATTGTTCTTGGCGATCAGCGCCTCGGACTCTTTGCGCTTTTGCTTGAGACCGGCATAGGTGGCCAACGGGGTGACGGTATCCAGCCCGACCGTGCCATTGATAAAAATATTCG
>JASLJP010000287.1 GCA_030152425.1 Aquirhabdus sp. | reverse complement strand
GTCGGCTGCGGTATAGCCGTTATAACGCACCACCATCTCAGGGCCAAAGGTATGGGTGACCTTGACCAACGAGGACAGCGGCACCATATCGCCCGCGCTGTTACGCGTTTTGAGCTGCAGGATGTCATCCGGATGGGCGCGGTACTGGGCGTCAGCCTGTGCGCGCACCTGATAGACCCGACCAAAGCGGTTAAAGTCATTGACATACAGCGAGCCGAGATAGATCTGCATGGTGTCAAACACATCGGTCACCGCCACGCCTTGTTGCTTGGCTTTGACGCGATCGAGATCGACATCGAGCTGTGGCACATTGATCTGGTAGCTGGAGAACATCGGCCCCAGCTCCGGCGCTTTGGCGGCGGCTTTCATAAAAGCCTGCGCCGCATCGTTGAGCTGTGCATAGCCCAGCGCACCGCGATCTTCGAGCTGCATCTTAAAGCCACCCACTGTCCCGAGTCCCATCACCGGCGGTGGGGGGAATACGGCGATAAAGGCGTCTTGGATACTGCTGTATTGTTTGTTTAAAGCCCCGGCAATCGCTCCGGCCGACAGATCGGCAGTCTTGCGCTCGTCAAACGGTTTAAGCGTGACAAACACGATGCCGGCGCTGGAGCTATTGGTAAAGCCATTGATCGACAGACCGGGGAATGCCACGGCACTCTCGACGCCGGGCTGCTTCAGCGCGATGTCACCCATACGGCGGATCACCGCTTCGGTACGATCCAGCGACGCACCGCTCGGCAGTTGAGTAAAGCTGATCAGGTACTGTTTATCCTGCGCAGGCACAAAACCGCCCGGCACGATTGACGCCACACCGACCGTCAGCGCGATCAGCACCAGATAGACGCCCATCGCCGTCGCTTTGCGCGAGATCACGCCGGTCACACCGCGGCTGTATTTCTCCGAGGCACGGCCAAAGAAACGGTTAAAGGCAGCAAAGAATCGACCAAACAGACGGTTCATAACGCGCATCAGCCAGTCGGGTTTTTCGTCATGACCTTTGAGCAGCATCGCCGCCAGTGCAGGCGACAGGGTCAGCGAATTAAACGCCGAGATTACAGTCGAGATGGCGATGGTCATGGCAAACTGTTTATAAAACTGCCCGGTCAGGCCGGTCATAAACGCCAGCGGCACAAACACCGCGATCAGGGTCAGCGCGATGGCCACAATCGGCCCACTCACCTCACGCATCGCCTTATAGGTCGCGTCACGCGGCGTCAGCCCTGCCGCGATATTGCGCTCGACGTTTTCCACCACCACGATGGCATCATCAACCACGATGCCGATGGCCAGCACCATGCCAAACAGTGATAACGCATTGATCGAATAGCCAAACATCAGCATCAGGGCAAACGTCCCAATGATCGACACCGGTACGGCGAGCAGCGGAATGATCGACGCGCGCCAAGTCTGCAGGAACAGAATCACCACCAGCACAACGAGGGCAATGGCTTCCAGCAGGGTCTTGATCACCGCATGGATACTGGCGCGCACAAACTGAGTCGGGTCATAGACGATGCGGTACTGCACCGAGGGCGGGAAATCTTTGGCCAAGTCCTTCATCACCGCACGCACTTGGTCGGAGACATTCAGCGCATTGGCACCCGGCGCTTGAAAGATCGGGATCGCCACCGCTGGTTTGTTATCCAGCAGCGAGCGCAGGCCGTATTCCGAGGCCGCCAGTTCGATGCGCGCCACATCACCGAGGCGCGTTACGCCGCCATCCGCGCCGGTCTTGAGCACGATGTCGGAGAACTCTTTTTCGGTGCTTAAACGACCTTGGGCGTTGACCGACAGCTGTAGCGGGGTATCTGGGGTACTTGGAGACGCTCCGATGACACCCGCCGCGACTTGCACGTTTTGCTCACGGATCGCCGCGATGACTTCACTCGCCGTTAGGCCACGCTGGGCGACCTTTTGCGGATCGAGCCAGACGCGCATGGCGTAGTCACCCGAGCCAAACAAGCCGACCTCGCCCACGCCTTGAATCCGCGCCAGACGGTCTTTGACATTCAGCACCGCATAGTTGCGCAGGTAGGTCATGTCATAGCGGTTATCGGGTGAAATCAAATGCACGACCATGGTAAGCGTCGGTGAGCTTTTAAGCGTCGTCACCCCGAGGCGCTGCACGTCTTGCGGCAGACGCGGCAAGGCTTGGGCGACGCGGTTTTGCACCAGTTGCTGCGCCTTGTCCGGATCGACGCCGAGTTTAAAGTTGACCGTCAGGGTCAGGTTGCCATCGCTGTTGGCCTGCGACTGCATATAGAGCATGTTCTCCACGCCATTGATGGATTCCTCCAGCGGCGCGGCGACCGTCTCGGCGATCACCTTGGGGTTAGCCCCCGGATACTGGGCGTGTACCACCACCGAGGGCGGTACCACCTCGGGATACTCCGAGATCGGTAGCTGAAACAGCGCGAGCAAGCCCGCCAGCAGGATCAGCACCGACAACACACCGGCAAAGATCGGGCGGTCGATAAAGAATTTGGAAATGTTCATTTGGGATTAGCCTTTCGCTTGTTCTTTGGTGGCTGTGTCAGGTTTTGCAGCAGTGGTCTTAGCTCAGGCGACCGTATCGTGGTCAATGGTCTTCAACGCGTGCAACCCGGTGATGCCGTGACACCCAATGTGGTGACCATGCCGAGTAGTGCGCCTGCGCTGACCGCTGCTGCAAAACCTGACACAGCCACCAAAGAACAAGCGAAAGGCTAATCCCAAATGAACATTTCCAAATTCTTTAT
>JASLJP010000062.1 GCA_030152425.1 Aquirhabdus sp. | reverse complement strand
AGTAAGTCGGATCATCGCCGAGCAGCAGGCTTTAGCAGAGTGTTAAATATATCTGAATTTTATGCCGTTTTGGCTTTGACACGGCGCGCGTAACTTTGTACAATTCGCGCCCTATTTGTGTTGCTTCCGGGGGTTGACGTGACAGAACATGTCCTGCCGATCACTGACGCTGTGCATGGTTTTCCAGCGCAGATTGAGCCATTTAAGTGGGCTGAGCTTGGATTTGCGTGGACTGGCCGTGTGCCGCTTGCCAGATTTAAGCGCGTTGCGGCTGATGTCGTGCCGCCCTACGATATTCATAGTATCCAATTGGACTGCAAACTGTCGGTTGATGATCGCCGCGTTGCGTGGTTGGATGCGACCTTAAAGGCTGATTTGCCGCTGATTTGCCAGCGCTGCCTTGAAGGCGTTGCGTTCGAGCTTGATTTGGATATCCATCTGGCACTGCTGTCGGATGAGCGCTTCCTAGATCGCTTGGGTCGTGACAAAGATGAGGTGGACTACATCATCTTGAGCGAAGCGCAGATCGCACACGGCGAGACCATCGACGTGATTGACCTGCTGGAAGATGAAATTTTGCTGGCGCTGCCGTTGTCCGCCAAGCATAACGATTGTGAATTGAACGTCGTGGCCGCAGGTGCCGGCGTGATTGATCCGACGACAACCAACCAGCCTAAACCTAATCCGTTTGCAGCGCTGGCAGGGTTAAAGTCCAAAGATTAGTGGTATGCGTCAAATTGAAGTGTGAGTTGTACGTTTAGATTTTTTTACTGATTTATTGCAAAGGAGGCTCTCATGGCCGTTCAACAAAACCGAAAAAGCCGTGCACGTCGTGATATGCGTCGTTCACATGATGCTTTGACCACCGCTGCTCTGAGCGTTGATCAAACAACTGGTGAAACCCATCTGCGTCACCACGTGACCAAAGACGGTTTCTACCGTGGTCGTCAATTGTTTGCTGTTGCTGCAATCGAAGAATAATTCGATCCCTCGATTTCGGTTCGTCTCGCGTTAGCTGATCGTTTCAATGTCAATGGATGATGAAACGACGTGGCGCGGACTCTGAAATTGACGCTGCCGTAAACATACATCGAATCATCTCAATCATCTGATTGGGCATATTCAAGATCAAATAAGCTGCTTGTGCGCGTAACTCCCTTTCGATGTTGGGAAATTGCGATGCGCTGAGCGGCTTTTTGTTGTCTGCGCCTTGGCCATCGTTAGGCCTTGGGCCCGAGAAGATGCTGTCATCAATCCTTAATTATTGTTCTATAATCAAAATGATAAAATAAGTAGCGCAGAATCCTGCGGTATAGATGTGTTGTGCGCAGGGGAGCGTCTGCCTTTAAAAACGACTGATGAGATTGTGGTTATTCATGCCACTGTGCGCTGTACTTTGCTTCATGTAGTATAGCGCATCGCTAATATATGGCCTGTAGGGTCTTTCACAGGGTGTCTAACTGCTATGACCGCATTTAATCCTAGCGCGAGTGCGCAACGCCCACTGCGTACTGCAGTGGTATTCCCCGGACAAGGTTCACAAAAGATCGGCATGCTGGCAGAGCTGGCCGAACATTTCCCCTTGATCAATGAAACTTTTGCCGAAGCATCCGATGCCATCGATGTCAATCTCTGGCATGTTGCCCAAAGCGGCGAGCGCCTTGATCAGACCGAATACACCCAGCCGGTATTGCTGACCGCCAGCATCGCGCTTTGGCGGCTTTGGCTGGATTTGGGCGGGGTGAAACCTGCCGCATTGGCGGGACACTCGCTCGGTGAATACAGCGCCCTTGTCGCAGCGGGCGCACTGAGCCTTGCTGATGGTGCACGCCTCGTGCGCCTGCGCGGTGAACTGATGCAGCGTGCAGTTCCACAAGGTGCAGGCGCAATGGTCGCGATCTTGGGACTAGCAGATGAACAGGTTGAAAAACTCTGTGCGGATTTGAGCCGCGATACCGGTGAAATCGTCGATCCGGCCAATTATAACGCACCAGGTCAAATCGTCGTGGCCGGGCAGGCCACGACCGTGCAGCAGATCGCCGTGTTGGCCAAAGCCGCTGGCGGCAAGGCCATCAATTTACCGGTCAGTGTACCGTCTCATTGTCGTCTGATGCAGCCTGCAGCAGAGGTTTTGGCCGAAGTGCTGTCACAGACCCAGATGCATATGCCGAGCATACAAGTCGTTCAAAACGCCAACGCCATCATCGAGCCTGATCTTGATCAGATCAAAGCGGCACTGATCGGGCAGCTGTCACGGCCTGTACGCTGGACGCAGTCTATGCTGCTGTTGCAAAGCCAAGGCGTCAGTCATCTGGTCGAGTGCGGCCCGGGCAATGTGCTGGCAAATCTGGCCAAGCGTATGCCCGTGCCGATGACCTCTTATCCCATCGATACCCGCAGTCGTTTAGACGATGCACTTACCGCTATTGCAGTCGCAGAAGGAAAACTTGTATGAGTGAAGTCAATCAACAACCACGTCAAATTGCGCTTGTGACTGGTGCCAGCCGTGGCATCGGCGCTGCGATTGCGGCGCAACTCGCTGCCCAAGGTTGTTTTGTCGTTGGTACTGCGACGTCAGAGTCCGGCGCAGCACAAATCAGCACTGCATTAGCGGATGGTGGCGTCGGTCGTGTGCTTGATGTTCGTGATACAGCGGCGATGGACGCCTTGGTCAAGTCGATTGAAACTGAGTTCGGCAGTATCTCAGTATTGGTGAATAACGCCGGAATTACCAAAGATGGCCTGCTGATGCGGATGCCAGAATCTGATTGGCATGACATTGTGCAGATCCATCTCAATGCGGTGTATCACTTGTCCAAAGCCGTGCTGCGCGGTATGGCCAAAGCGCGTTTTGGTCGTATCATTAATATCACCTCAGTCGTCGCCCAGATGGGCAATGCCGGACAGGCCAACTATGCTGCAGCCAAGGCCGGCGTCGAAGGCTTTAGCCGTGCTTTGGCGCGTGAAATGGGTGGCCGCAATATCACAGTCAACTGTGTCGCGCCAGGCTTTATCGCCACCGATATGACCGAAGTGCTGGATGAGAAAGTTAAAAGCATGATGCTGAGTCAGATCCCATTGGGTCGCCTTGGCTTACCAGCTGAAATTGCTGCTGCGGTTGGATTTCTGGCCAGTGCACAAGCCAGCTACATCAGCGGTACGGTATTGCCGGTCAATGGTGGCATGTATATGGGCTAATAGGCATCGCAGCAGGTCTCATCATGGGGCAGCAGGTGCCGGATATGTGAGGTGACGATATTTGGAACTTATGCCCCTATCGTCACGCGATGTCTACAAGATGGGTGCTAAGTCGTCAGTTATATACAATTTATACGTCAAACCCTGTTCGTTTGCGTGAAGTTACTGAATTCGAGCACATTCGCCAATTGTATTTTTTGTTGTTTACTTTACACTAGCGTCTGTTGATTTTAACTTAATGAAGATGCCACAACCTGAAGGAGATTTTCGGTGAGCGATATCGAACAACGTGTCAAGGCAGCCGTAGCAGAACAACTGGGTGTTCGTATTGAAGAAATCAAGAACGAAGCCTCGTTCATGGATGACCTCGGTGCGGATTCTCTGGATCTGGTTGAGCTGGTCATGTCTTTTGAAAATGACTTCAACATCACGATTCCTGATGAAGATTCAAGCGTCATTACCACTGTGCAATCTGCAATCGACTACGTTACTGCAAAACTGGGCTAATCCCAAGTTTGCCGCGAGCGAGCGTCATTTCTAGATTGATGTAAAAAACCGCACCCGTTGCGGTTTTTTTACGCCTGCGATATACGATATGGGGGATTGGAATTATCGAAAGTGTATAACTAAATTACACATTTACAGCATTATTTTAAAGTTGCCCTGCGTACTCTTGATCAGTCGGTCGTTATGCCGACTTACAACTCGAATGCATCGTTCTAATTCACAAGTCAAATGGAAGGGAGAACAAGATGGGCGTATTTAGTTTTATCAAAGGTATCGGTGATAAACTTTTTCATCATGACCAAGCCGCACCGGCTGCTGCGCCAGGCGCACCTGCACCAGCGGCACGTTCTGCACAAGATGTTGCAAACCTACTGCTGAAACGCGTATTGGATCTGGGGCTGGCGATTGACGGGCTATCGATCAACTACAACTCGGATAACGACACTGCAACGATCAATGGTAAGGCCAAAACCCAAGCGGATCGAGAGAAAGCGATTCTAGCCGTGGGGAATGTCTCAGAGGTCGCCACAGTGGTCGATAATATCGATGTCGAAGTGCCAGAGCCGGAAAGTAAGCTGTATACCGTGAAATCGGGTGATACGCTATCGCATATCTCCAAGGAAGTTTATGGCGATGCGAACAAATACAACAAGATCTTTGAAGCGAACAAGCCGCTGTTGACTAGCCCAGACAAGATCTATCCCGGTCAGGTGCTGCGCATCCCTGCGTAATCCTGCAGTCCGATCTACACCCTCAAAGAGCACCGATGTGCTCTTTGTGTTTTTTGGGGTTAGTCGTCTGCGGTTAGCAGGATCTGAGCACTTTTTTGTTGCTGCTCTTGCACGGCCCAGACGATATGTTCATCGACCATCTCACCATGCTTGCCGAGCTGTGCGTTGAGCGCTTGAATGATTACGCGGTCATAGGGTGCATTTCCAA
>JASLJP010000180.1 GCA_030152425.1 Aquirhabdus sp. | reverse complement strand
GGCCTTGATCAGCAGCAGTGTGGCCTCGGACGCCGGGATGGGTTTGCTAAACAAATAGCCCTGCAACATGTCGCAGCCTTCATCACGCAGAAACTGGGCTTGCTCGATGGTCTCGACGCCCTCGGCGACGACTTTCATATTGAGCGAATGGCTCATGGCGAGGATCGCACGGACGATGGCTTTTTGCTCGGGATTGCTGATCATCTGGATCACGAACGAGCGGTCGATTTTGATCACATCGATCGGATAGAGACCGAGATAAGACAATGACGAGTAGCCGGTGCCAAAGTCGTCCAGTGCGATGGTGACATGGCGGTTTCTGATTTCATGCAGGATGGTGCGGACTTTTTCGGTTTCATCCATGAGCAGGGTTTCGGTGATTTCCAGCTCCAGACGACGAGGGTCGATCTGGTGCTTTTTCAGCACGCGATCCAGCATGGCAATAAAGTTGCCGCGTTGCAGTTGTTGCGCCGAGACATTGACCGAGACGGTCAGATGGTCAAAGCCAATCTCGGCCCATTTCTTGATCTGGACACAGGCCTGATCAAGGACAAACTCGCCCAGTGCCGAGATGATGCCCATCTCTTCGGCGAGGCCGATAAACTGCACCGGAGAAACGATGCCTTTTTCCGGGTGACTCCAGCGTACCAAGGCTTCAAAGCCAACGATGTCTTGGGTGCTGGCATTGGACTTGGCCTGGTAGTAGATCACAAACTGTGCAGTCGCCAGCGCTTTACGCAAGTCGTTTTCCAGACTGATGCGCTCCAGCGGCTGGATGCCGCGTTGTTTGCCAGCAAAGCGCAGGGTGTTGCCGCCGACGCGCTTGGCCTCTTGCAAGGCGTTTTCGGCATGGTTGGAGAGGGTGTCCACTTGTTTGCCATGCTCAGGAAACAGCGCGATGCCGATCGAAATCGTGACCGTGATCTCTTGGGCATTGATATGAAAGGGCGACTCAAAGAGCTGCAGCAGCTTCTGGCTATAGTCTTCTAATTCTTGCGGTGTCTCGTCGCTGTATTTAAACATGATGGCAAAGTCATCACTGCCGAGGCGGGCGATCATGCCGCTCCGGCTGTCCAGACCGGCGAGTCGCTGTGCGACTTGTTTGAGTAACTGATCCGCGCCATCTGCGCCGAGCAGATCGTTGAGCAGGCGGAACCGATCCAGATTGATGCGCAGCAGGGCAAAGGTGTGGCCGCGCTCACTGCTATGCAGGATCAACTGATGCAGATGCTCTTTAAAGAAATTGCGGTTGGGCAGGTCGGTCAGCGGATCGTAGTTGGCGAGGTAGGACAGGCGCTGGTCGTTCTTGCGCCGCTCAGACAGATCCCCAATGATGCCGATATAGTGGGTTTTACGCTGCTGGTTGTCATACACCGAGTTGACGTGTAGCCACATCGGATATTCTTCGTTATTTTTGCGCTGGGCGACGGCTTCGCCTTCAAACTCGCCGATGGTCTCCAGCGTGCGGATGATCTTTTGTTCCCACTGCATGGCGCGGGCGGTGACGATGCGCTTACGACTGAGGAAACGTGTGCCGAGTAGCTCATCACTGCTAAAGCCGGTCATGCGTTCAAAGAACGGATTAACGTTGAGGTAGCGCAGTTGGCTATCCAAAATAAAGATGCCTTCTTCAACTTGCTGAAACAGCATGGCAGAGAGCTTGCGACTTTCTGCTGCGGATTTCTCGGCGTTGATGTTGCGTCGTACGCCGACCATGCGCGTCGCCATCTGATTTTTCGGGTTGCGTTCGACCACGCGGCCGACATCCTGTACCCAGACCCAGTAGCCGTATTTATGCTGCATACGGAACTCAGCTTCGTAGGTCTCGGTTTGGTGGCGCAAGTGGGCGGTAATCGCCTGTTTGACGCTCGGGTAGTCCTCGGGATGAATGATCTGGATGATTTGCTGCATCGAGGTCAGGAGTAGATCCATCTCTGCATTGCTATAGCCCAGAATCTGATCAAAGTTGGTCGAATACATCTTGCGCTCGGCGATGTCCCAATCCCACGTGCCGATACCGCCAGCACTGTGTGCCATTTCCAGCCGCTGACGCGAGCTTTGCAGCTCTAAGTTGCTGGTGGTCAGGTCTTGGGTACGGGCAAGGACTTTTTCTTCAAGTTTGACATTGGATTCTTGCAGTTTTTCTTCGGTATAGATGCGCTGGCGCATCTCTTGTTCGAGCTGGGCATTGACCTGTTCGGTTTGCTCTTTCGAGGCTTCCATATAGTCGATCAGGTTTTCATTCCTGATCACCAGCCATGCCGAGCGGGTGCGAATCCGGTGTAGGCGATAGCCGCAGAACAGGATAAAGACGATATAAATATCGATCAGAAAGCTGTTCGGTTGGGTCAGGGTCAGATTGCCGTTCACCAATTGTAGCGCGAGTAGTGGCGCCATGCTGGTGAGCACAAAGGTACAAAAGAACCGGAAGCGTTCGGTAAAACAGATCAGCCCCAGCATATGGGCAAACAGGATGGCGACGCCGAACACATTGATCGAAATGTCCAAGGTATTGATGTTGGAAAACGGGGCGACGTTGGCGTGAAACAGCACCTGTCCAAAGGCCAGAATCATGCCCAGCGCCACGGTATTGACCAGTAGATACAGGTCGATCATGGCATAGGAGATTTGATGTTGACGATTGCTGAGATGATTGTTGAGGACGGAGCACAGGGCGATCAGACTGACTGAAGCAACAGTCCAGCCGGAGAGTTGATTGATATCGACCGTCGAGAAGCGTTGGTAGAGGAAAAAAGTCAGCAAAACCAGAGCGAGTAACGCGAATAGCAGCAAGCCCTGATGGGCGCGCGTATTGTTAATCTGCATGCGCCATATGCGCTGCTTGAGGAGGCTCTGATCTTCATACACCGACATGTGTTGCTCCTACAACCGTACTGGACGATGCTTATCCTGCATTCCATTTTTTTTGAGCGTATGACGCGATTTATTCTAAGTACAGTGGTGTTGGTCGCACTTGGCATCTTCGTGATGCCGTAGACGAACGCCAGCCCAGCGATTTTATAGTCTATGCTGCAAAGGTATCACGTTATGGGCTTGTTGCAACATTGTTTTTACGACATTGTTCGTGCGGTGTGTCTCATTTTTATACGGTTTTTGGTCACATCGAGATGAGCGGATGGCCTTTGGCTTTGATCAATAGCAGGGTCGCCTCGGCAGCCGGGATCGGCTTGCTAAACAGATAACCCTGCAGGAGATCACAGCCTTCATCACGCAGGAACTGTGCTTGCTCGATGGTTTCCACGCCTTCGGCCACGACTTTCATATTGAGCGAGTGGCTCATGACCAGAATTGCCCGGACGATGGCCTTTTGCTCGGGATTGCTGATCATCTGGATCACGAACGAGCGGTCGATCTTGATCACGTCGATCGGATAGAGGCTGAGGTAGGACAGCGAAGAATAACCGGTGCCAAAATCATCGAGCGCAATCGATACCTGACGGTTACGGATCTCATGCAAGATGGCACGGACCTTGTCGGTTTCGTCCATGAGTAGGGTCTCTGTGATTTCAAGCTCCAGACGACGAGGGTCGATCTGATGCTTTTTCAGTATCCGATCAAGCATGGCGATGAAGTTTCCGCGTTGCAATTGCTGCGCCGAGACATTCACCGAAACCGTGAGGTGATCAAAGCCGATA
>JASLJP010000151.1 GCA_030152425.1 Aquirhabdus sp. | reverse complement strand
TCTGATTCGGTATCCGACAACCACCGCTGGCCTACTGCAAACTCTTGCATAACGCTTGTATTTCCAAAGTGAAACTGAGAAATCATAGATGTGATGTTTTGATCAGCAATCCTGTGCAATCGAACGTCAGCATTTATACGGGGTGTATTTTCACATATTTAAGAAGTTTTTATCGAATCTTTAGCAAAAAATATAGGCTTTGTGCCGTTTTAATACAAATATTCGGTGCGCGCCCAGATGCTACGTGATGCGGTTTACCAAAAATCGGCATCGCGCTGGTACGACACACGCTCGCCCGTCACCGGATGGTTAAAGGCCAGCATCGCCGCATGCAGGCACAGACGGTTCGCCAGTGCCAGTCCGACCGCATCGGCATACAGTGCATCACCGACAATGGCGTGGCCGATGTATTGAGTATGCACGCGCAGTTGGTGTGAGCGTCCGGTAATGGGTTTCAGTAACGCTTTGGTGACATCAATATTATTTATTTTAAGATAATCAATGACTTCAAAATTTGTCAGAGCATGCTTAGGATAGTTTTTATCTGCTACATGTAACGGTGGTGTCAGTGGTTCATAGCGCACAGGCACGTCGATTTGGCCGTTTTCGGCGACATGGCCGAGCAATATCGCCTGATAGACCTTGTCTGTCTGGCGGGTTTCAAACTGTTTGGAGAGGTGACGCTGGGCGTCCGGGTTTAGGGCAAACACCATAAGGCCGGATGTGTCGCGGTCGAGGCGATGTACCAGTCTGACACTGGGCTCGACCGCTTCTAGACGGGTGCGCAGGCTGTCGTATAGATGCTCGCCCTTGCCCGGTACCGACAGCAGCCCCGAGTCTTTGTGTACGATCAGATAGTCGTCGCAGCGGAAGTGCACCGTATAGTGCGGGGCGGATGGCTCTGGGGTCATGACGGGGCTTAAATCTGAGGGCATACAGGGTCTGGCATCTGGGCTAAGGGGACATACGGGCGCGCCGCATGGCAGTCCGATATGGGGGCATTATGATAACAGCATTGCGCAGGGATCGGGCGGCCAGCAGGCCATGCTCCTACCTCTGCCCGTTCGTACGTTTATTAGCGTACGTCTTTAAACTGCTCGTGCATGCGCTGGTAAAACTTGAGCAATGCCGGATGCTGTTCGTCGACTTTCAAACCGGCCAGACGACCAAAGTCGAACGCGGCATACAGGGTCAGGTCGGCTACGGTCAGGCTGTTGCCCGCAAGGAAAGGTACGACCTGCAGACGACGGTCAAAATAAGCAAAGCGCGAGCGTGCACGGCGTAGCGCAACGGGTGCGATCTCGGCCACCTGCTCGTATTTTCCTGCCCAGAACGGATGACCATGCTGGAAGGCGGTGATAAATGGCAGCAGGATTTCAAGTTCGGCCTGACGACCGTATTGGTTGATGCGGACCTGCTCCATCAGATCGACGCCAAACAGCGGGTGCTCGGGATGGGTGCCTTCTAGATAGCGGCAGATGGCCATCGATTCGGTGATGATCTGGCCGTCGTCGAGCTCCAGTGCTGGGATCTGACCCAATGGATGGATTTGCAGAAAGGCTGGTGTGCGGTTGTCGCCATGCGAGAGGTCGACGTTGATGACCTCGAGGCCGATATCGGCGGGTGATAATCCTTTGGCGGCTATGAACAACAGCACGCGACGTGGATTGGGCGCACGGTCGGCGGTATAGAGCTTCATGGCAAGCGTCCTTGTAGGCGAAAAAGGTTCAACTGCAGCGGATACGCCGCTGCATTACTGCACTGCCATTCAATCATAGCTGAGGCTTATTGACCACCATACATGCCAAATGGAAACTGACCTGCACCGTCACTGTCGTTATCGGTGTCGAAGTTTTCATCGGCTTTGACCACTGCCGCTGGACGCTCGGCGATGGTGATGGCTTTACTCAGGGTTTGCTCGCCGCGTTTGACCACGACATCGATGGTACTGCCGGGTTTCTGTGCCGACACGAGCTGGATCAGTTGACCCGATGAAGTGATCGGCAGTTTATTGAACTCGACGATTACGTCACCACCGCGCAAGCCACCGCGGTCGGCAGGTGCGTTACGCTCGGTTTGCACGATCTTGACGCCGCCGGCTGATGCATTCCCCGCGATCATGCCGTCGGTGGGGTCTGTTTGATTGCGTACGTCGATACCGAGCCAGCCGCGCGTGACTTTGCCATGCTGGATGATGTCGGTCAGCACTTGCTGGGCGAGATTGGCGGGAATGGCAAAACCGATGCCCATCGAACCGCCCGAGCGAGAGAAGATCGCGGTATTGACGCCGATCAGGTTGCCCGCGACGTCGATCAGTGCACCGCCAGAGTTACCGGGGTTGATCGCGGCATCGGTCTGGATAAAGTCTTCATAGGCATTGATACCGAGGCCCGAGCGTCCCAGCGCCGAGATAATGCCATGGGTCACGGTCTGACCGACGCCAAATGGATTGCCAATGGCGAGTACGACATCGCCAACAGCAGTCGGGGTCTTGCGGAATGGCAGTACCGGCAGACCGGTCAGATTGACCTTGATGACGGCGAGGTCGCTGTCCGGATCAGTGCCGATCACAGTAGCTTGCGCACGACGGCCGTCTTGCAGCGCGACGATGATCTTATCAGCTTTGGCGACAACATGATTGTTGGTCAGGATATAGCCGTCCGGCGTCACGATCACACCGGAACCGAGGCTGGTCGGCTCAGCCGCGGAGGGATTGTCAGATTGCTCAGGGGATTGGCCTTGATGGTATTCAAAAAAACGACGTAGCGCAGGGTCTTGGATCAAGGGCTGGGCGCGGACTTTTTGCGTGGTGTAGATGTTCACCACCGCTGGCGCGGCGACTTTGACCGCCGGGCTATAAGAGATCACGGCACCGGAGCCCTGCAGTACCAGCGGCTGTTGGTTTTGCGTCTTCACGGTTTCGGGATGGCGCTGCCATCGGTCTTGCATTTGCCAGAAGTACCAGACCACGACAACCAGTAAACACCACGGCAATAACATCATGACACGACGCACGCTCATACCCCCTAACTCTAAAAAGCTACACCCAACATCAGAAACCACACCAATCGACGATGACAGCCAAGGCAACGCTAAGGATCCGCCCCGACCTCTTTTTTTAAGTGGCACTCGGTCGCGGCACCTTGCTTAAAGCAGTGTACATTTTAGCCTGTTTTTTTACACAAACAGGCGCACACTGTCGAACCATATTAGGTAAACTTGTGAATCAACAACAGTTGTGTCTTGTGCTATGCCTGTATCTACTCCGTTATCCTCTCCACATTTGGCTCAAAGTCCGGCCAAAAATGCGCCTGCCGACGTCAGTCTGGCCGATCTGGTCAACTGGTGCGACCAGACGTTAAACGCTGCTGCCTTTAAAGACTATGCACCGAATGGTTTGCAGGTCGCGGGCAAACCCGCCCTGCGTAAGGTTGTGAC
>JASLJP010000106.1 GCA_030152425.1 Aquirhabdus sp. | reverse complement strand
GTCGAGGCTACCCGCGCTGGGCGGTGCGTCTTTGCGCGTGGAATGCGGCTCCAGATCATAATCCGCCGCCGAGGTGGCCTCCCAGATGCCCGAGAAATCGGGATGACCGCCGAGTTTTGGAATCTTGTCGGCGGCAAAGGTGGGCTGCACCGATACAGCCAACGACAGCAGCAGCGTGGCAACTAGGCCGAACTTCTGCGTGAGCTGCTGCGCTACACGAGTCACTCCAGTTGTCTTCATTATTGAGCACCTGCTGCAGGTTTAGCCGCTGTCGCCGGCGCATCGCCCGCACCGCCGGTTTGGAATACACGGCCATCGGACAGAGTCAGGGTCGAGGCGTAGGCGTAGCTCTGGCCACTCTTGGCGCGAAAGCCCTGCAGGGACACCACGGCGCCGATCGGCAAGGTCGTCTTGGTCAGGCCTTTCTCCCGCAGCGCGAACGGCGCGCCAAACTCCCAGCCCCAGTTGGTCACGACACCCTTGGCGTCTTTGACATCGATATATAACCAGCTATGGGGATTGACCCACTGCGCTTTGGTCACGGTACCGGTCAGGGTAATGGGTTGGTTGCCGTCGTATTCGGCGGCAAAGGCGTGGTGGGCGTCAGCAGTTTGGCTCGCCAGCAGCGCAAACAACGCACATGCGGTTAGCGCGGAACTGATCCGGCGCGACTTCGGGTGTACGGTATGGGACAGGGACGACATGGGTTTACTCCAAGAAAAAATAATCAATCGCGCAGGCGATGGGGCGACGTCTATCGGTGCATCACCAGCAGGTCATCTGCTGGAGCAAAGGCTATGCCGAAGCGCCAGCGCAGGCGTGCCGGAGATCAATAAATAAACTAAATACAATAAAAACAAATATTTAATTATTAAATATTCGACTTTTGCGGCGGGTAGGGATGAGCTGGCAGCGGGGAGTAAGGCAAAAATTGTTGCGAATTCAACATGCATGGCGGCATGTGCTGTTGGGTTATGTACAGAATGCCGAGCACCCTGCCGGTGAGAAATTCGCGGGGCTGCGTGCTGCCGTTAGACACGTGTGTTTAAAAATGTGGTGCTGTTTCAACTCGTTATCAGAGAATGCCGGGCTAGGGCCGAGCGATATAGCGCATTTGCTGATATACAAGCGATGAATTGATATAAGTTCAAATAGAATAGTAAGTTAAGATGAATATAGGTAAATTTTTTGTACAGATTTTCATCAAATCACCCCATTTTTGGACACCATCATGCGCGATGAAGTATGGCATCGACCCGTTGTTTTATCTCTGGAGGGCAGCAATGCGCAGCCGCTCAGTATCCGTGCCAAGGCACTGGTTTTTAGCGATCCAGTCTCTACCGAGCTGCTCAGTCTGATTGAGCGCCTCGCCCCCAGTGAAGCGCCGGTCATGGTCATCGGCGAAACCGGCACGGGCAAAGAACTGATCGCCCGCCACATCCACCAGCTCAGCGGCCGTAAAGGGCCTTTTTTGGCGGTGAACTGTGGCGCGATCAATGATCATCTGGCCGAAAGCGAACTGTTTGGCCATGAGGCCGGTTCGTTTACCGGGGCGATCGGACGCCGTGAAGGCTGGTTTGAAGCAGCACAGGGCGGCACGCTGTTCCTCGACGAGATCGGTGATCTGCCGCTGCATCTGCAGGTCAAGCTGCTGCGGGTGCTGCAGGAGCGTGAGGTGGTGCGCATCGGCTCGCGTAAACCGATCCCCGTCGATGTCCGTGTCGTCGCGGCGACCAACGTCGACCTCAACTACGCGGTGCAGGCCGGTCATTTCCGCCGCGACCTGCTCTATCGTATCAACATCGCCCAAGTCCGTCTGCCCCCGCTGCGCGAGCGTCCGGGAGACATCCTGCCGCTGGCGCATCATTTCATGAAGCAATACAGCAAGAAGATGAGCACGGCACTGCCGCTGTTGACCGCCGATGCCCGTGACGCACTGCTCAACTATAGCTGGCCGGGCAATATCCGCGAGCTGGAAAATGTCATCCACTATGCACTGCTGGTCTCTGACAGCGTCGAGATCCGTCTGGAACATCTCAAAGTCCAAGGTGCGCGCGAAGACTTCCATGCCCATGTCAGCCACTGGCCAGATCCGAACGCGGCCGATGTCGATCCCCTAGAGACCATCGTGCAGGCACTGCGTCTGGCGTTTAAGGATGCGCCGCCCAATCTGTTTGACCGGCTGGAAAAAATCATCGTCCAAGAAGCATTTAGACACGGCAAGCACAATCAGGTGCATAGCGCCGGCATCCTCGGCGTAACACGCAACGTCATGCGTACCCTGCTCAAACGCCATGGGCTGCTCAAAGACAATGCCGAGACCGACAGTGAAGAATGGGCACTGGCCGAGGGCTAAAGCAGCGACTGCTGCATTTGCCACAGCAGCCGCCAAACCCAGTGTTGCATATGCAACATTCCACCACGCCAACGGATGGCGCAATCAAACAATAATAATATAAATCATATATTTACACATTTGGCATAGCCATTGCTCATAGATGCAGAGCATCTGCGTCGCATGATCTGCACGCGCCCTATCATAACAAATGCAGTACGGCCGCCTGGCGTGCCGAGCCGCCCCTATCGTTCATGACCGTGCCCCATCGCGCGGTCAGACCCAAGTAATATTTTTAGCCCTGAGGGATTTAAAGCATGAATTTTACGCAGGACGGTCTCCATCCTTCGCGCAACTACTCAGGCATCGCTGTGGTGCTCCTGCTGCATGTTGTGCTGATCTACGCGCTGGTCAATG
>JASLJP010000169.1 GCA_030152425.1 Aquirhabdus sp. | reverse complement strand
CGCACCACGAGTCTGGTAACAGACCGGTACGGTAAACCCCACTTGAAGCAAGACCAAATAGGCATCCATGGCGTGGCCCGCGTCGGATGCGGGTAGGTTGCTTGAGCGTATTGGTGACGATACGCCTAGAGGAATGATCGTCCTCGACAGAACCCGGCTTATAGGCTCACTTTGCACCTATTTCGCAATCCATACACCCCTGCCGCGCCTCATGGCAGGGAACTCGTTTTGAGACACGCATACTAATTGTGTCTCGCGTCCCGTCCTTATTCTCCTGATCATCCGAGCCTAGCATAGGCCACGCTATGCCGCGCATCTGTGCGTCATTTACCCATTTGTACTACGCGCGGCATGCGTTAGCACCGCCATTCTGGGCTATACTGTCGCGTATGATCTGCATTTGTTTTAGGATTTGCGTTATGGCTGTTCGTGATACTCGTCATGGGATCGTTCCCCTGTCTGCTGGCGTTGCGCTCTGCGCAGGCCTTCTGCTGTCTGGTTGCGGCCAACGCGGTGCACTGTATATGCCGGGCAGTACCCCGCCACAGTCCAAGCACGCCCACTTTATCTTTGGTGGCGATACGCAAAAATCTTCAAACAGTGCCAAACTCGTTGCACAGCCTGCCGTGCACACCACGGTCAACCCTCCGGGTGTGGCGCGCCCCTTTGTGCCCGCGCCAAATCTGGGGGTGATGCGGGATGACCCCACACTGCAGCCGAACCAAAGCGGCCAGATCACGGTCGGTCCTGATGTCGCCACACCAGCGACCGGGAGTGCGTCATGAGTTTTGAACGCATTCAAGGTACGCTGTTTGCCGAGCAGGTTTCGCTGGCCAGTCTGGCACAGCAGTACGGCACACCACTCTATGTCTACTCACGCGCGGCACTGACGGCCAACTATCTGGCTTTTGATCGCGCCTTTGACTTTATCGACCATCAGGTCTGTTTTGCAGTCAAATCCAACTCCAACATCGGCGTGCTCGGTGTGCTGGCCAAGCTGGGCGCTGGCTTTGACATCGTCAGTGGCGGCGAGCTGGAGCGGGTATTGGCCGCAGGCGGTGATCCGGCCAAAGTCGTATTCTCTGGCTTAGGCAAAACTGAAGCAGAGATCGAGCGCGCGCTGCAGCTCGGCATCGCCTGTTTTAACGTCGAGTCTGCCGCCGAGCTCAGCCGCATCGATGCCGTTGCACAGCGCCTGGGCAAACGCGCGCCCGTGTCGCTACGTGTCAATCCCGATGTCGACGCCCAGACCCATCCGTATATCTCGACCGGTCTGAAAGAAAATAAATTCGGCGTGCCGAGCGATACGGTCGACAGTATCTATGCACTCGCTGCCAGCCTGGCCGGGATCGAGGTCGTTGGCATCGACTGCCATATCGGCTCGCAGCTTACCACCACTACGCCATTTCAAGACGCCTTGGTCAAAGTCAGCGAGATGATCGCCCGCTTGTCCGAGCAGGGCATCCACCTGAAACACATCGACATCGGCGGTGGACTCGGCGTACGCTATCGCGATGAAACCCCACCGACACCCGCCGAGTATGCTGCCGCGCTGCGTCCGCAGCTTGAGGCGCTCGGCCTCAAAGTCTATATGGAGCCGGGTCGTGCCATCAGCGCCAATGCCGGGGTCCTGCTGACCACAGTCGATATGCTCAAACCGACTGCACATCGAAACTTCGCGCTGATCGACGCGGCAATGAACGACCTGATCCGTCCATCGTTGTATGGTGCATGGATGGACATCCAGCCGGTCGCACGATCGACGGAAACTGAGGTTCAGACTTGGGATCTGGTCGGTTCGATCTGTGAGACGGGCGACTTCTTGGGCAAAGAGCGTCCGCTGGCCTTGGCTGCAGGCGATGTTCTGGCCGTGTTGGGCGCAGGGGCTTACGGCTTTGTCATGGCCAGCAACTACAATACCCGCGGTCGCGCTGCGGAAATCATCGTCGATGGTGAGCAGGCCCATGTGGTGCGTAAGCGCGAAGTGGTGAGCGAGCTCTGGGCACTGGAGTCGCGCCTGCCTGACTAAGCTGCGGTGAGGGGTGCTGGCATCGTCTGCTTGTATCTCGCCCACGACGCCCCCAATTTAAAGCAATATACCGAGGAATCCAGCATGCGTGTCGAATTTACCAAGATGCACGGTTTGGGTAATGATTTTATGGTCATCGATCTGATCAGTCAGCAGGTCGCGCTTAGCCCTGAGCTGATCCGCGGGCTGGCCAGCCGTAATTTTGGCATCGGCTTTGATCAACTGCTGTTGGTCGAAGCGCCTGAACAGCCTGATGTCGATTTTAAATACCGGATTTTTAATGCCGACGGCAGCGAAGTCGAGCAGTGCGGTAACGGCGTGCGCTGTTTTGCCCGCTTTGTCCATGAGCGCGGCCTGACCCGCAAAAGCCGCATCCGCGTCTCGACCAATAGCGGGATCGTCGAGCCAGAGATCAACGACTCAGGCTGGGTACGCGTCAATATGGGCGTGCCAAAATTTCTGCCCAAAGAGATTCCATTTGTCGCGGAAGCGCCATCACCGCTGTACAGCGTGACAGTGGGTAGTGATCCCGTCGAGCTGGATGTGGTCAATATGGGCAACCCCCATGCTGTACTGGTGGTCGCCGATATTTTAAAAGCGCCGGTGGACACTTTGGGCCCCTTGCTGGAGCGCCATGAGCGTTTTCCGGAGCGGGTCAATGTTGGCTTTATGCAGGTCTTGAGTCGTCGTGAAGTCTGCTTGCGCGTGTTTGAGCGCGGCACCGGCGAGACCTTGGCGTGTGGTACCGGTGCGTGTGCCGCAGTCGTCAGCGGTATCCGTCGTGGTCTGCTGGACCCTGAAGTCTTGGTTCATCTCAAAGGCGGGGATCTCACCATTCAGTGGCAGCCGGGCGATGTGGTCTGGATGACCGGTCCGACCGCCACCGTGTTTGAAGGCGTGGTGCAACTCCACGGCTGATGTATACGGCTATGGTAGTCCACGGGCTACCGTAGCGATCCTTGCGACAAACGCTTCATTTTCTTTTACTTTTTGTTCAATCTTGGTGCGATGCTGCTGCACCATACGCATGTATTTAGTGCTGTCTGCACGATATCAGGGCGTGTCGCTTTTTATATTTCTTT
>JASLJP010000049.1 GCA_030152425.1 Aquirhabdus sp. | reverse complement strand
GAAGACTCCCATTTGGGCGATTTCATCGAAGACACCAACATCACCTCACCGGTTGAAGCCGCTACTGCCGAAGGTCTGCGTGAAGCGACGCGTGAAGTGCTGGCGAATCTGACCCCACGGGAAGCCAAAGTGCTGAAAATGCGCTTCGGGATCGACATGCCAACCGACCATACCTTAGAGGAAGTCGGCAAGCAGTTTGATGTGACCCGTGAGCGTATTCGTCAGATCGAGGCCAAAGCACTGCGTAAGCTGCGCCACCCTTCCCGTTCGGAACACCTGCGCTCATTCCTTGAGAATGATTGATTGAGATGCAGCCTTAGGCTGCAGCCATCGTCAAAAAAACACCATTGCACTGCGATGGTGTTTTTTTATGGATCGGCGCGTCACACCGACAACATTGAAATTTAGTCCGATGGGCTCAATAATGAGTCTATGAATCAAAGATGCAGTCGCATCCCTGGGAGCAAGCATGACCACGATACCTGAACGCAAATCGACCGACATCCACAACGAAGATCTGTGGCAGTTTCCCATGCAGTATCCGATCAAGATCATCGGCCACGCATCACCCGAGTTACTTGATGCCATCAGCGCGCTACTGCTGCAGCACTTCCCACTGCTCGATCTGGCACACCTGACGGTCACCCAATCCAGTGGCGGCAAATACCACTCCATCGCTGCAGTGCTGCCCTTTGAAAATAAAGAGCAAGTGAATGCGGTGTATGCCGATCTGGCAGCCTCCAAACATGTGAAGACCGCGCTGTAAAAACGACCTTTCCAGTACAACAAAGCCCCAAGCGCATCAACGCATGGGGCTTTGTTGTATCAACTCTCTACACATTAGCGGCGTGATTTCTTTGCCCGCTTTTTAAAGGTCTCAACCAGACGTTTATTGCGCTCTGGTTCGCGATCACTCGGACGCAGTGCTTTCTCGGCAAAAGGGTTCTCACCACTCTTGAACTCAATGCGCACCGGTGTGCCAGACATCTTAAAGACTTTGCGGAATACGTTTTCCAGATAGCGGCGGTAGTCATCCGGCACTTTGTCCACTTGATTGCCGTGGATGATGAACAGCGGTGGATTTGATCCACCCAAATGGGCATAGCGCATTTTGATACGGCGCGTGCCGACCATCGGTGGCTGATGCTGCTCGACCGCGTCTTGTAGCACCTGAGTCATGCGGTTGGTCGTGACCTTGAGCATAGCGGACTCATAAGCCTGATGGATCGATGGATAGAGATCGCCCACGCCAGTACCATGCAGTGCCGAGATCAGGTGAATCTTGGCCCATGGAATAAAGTCGAAACGACGCTCAATATCCGATTTCACCTGCTGACGCTCATAGTCGCCCATGCCATCCCATTTGTTGATGGCGATGACGATAGCGCGACCTGCTTCCAGCGCAAAGCCCAACATATGCAGATCTTGCTCAACGATGCCCTCACGTGCATCAATCACCACGACCACGACATGCGCATCTTTCATCGCTTGCAAGGTTTTGATCACCGAGAACTTCTCAACAGTTTCAAACACCTTGCCACGACGACGTACACCTGCGGTGTCTATGAGGGTGTATTGCTTGCCCTGACGGGTAAACGGGATGTAAATACTGTCACGCGTAGTGCCCGGCTGGTCGAAGACCACGACGCGCTCTTCGCCCAGCAAACGGTTGACCAGCGTCGATTTGCCGACGTTTGGACGGCCGATGACGGCCATCCGCAGACCCGGCGCGATTTTGTCTTCATCGAGGGGGACGTCTTCCGGCAGCTCGGCCAAGACATCTTCAAGCAACTGGGCTACACCGCGACCATGACTCGCCGCAACATGATGCGGCTCACCAAAGCCGAGTTTAAAGAACTCGGCTACAGCAGCCTCGGCATGCACGCCGTCAACCTTGTTGGCGACGATATGGATCTTTTTACCCAGGACACGTAGCTCACGGGCAATCTGTTCATCAGAAGCCAACAGACCTGCCTTGGCATCGACGATAAACAAGACGATATCGGCTTCTTCGATCGCGGTGCGCGACTGTTCGGCCATGTAGGAATCGATGCCCTGATCGTTCTCGCCGATCCCGCCGGTATCCACGACGATAAAGGACTTATTTTCATAAGTCGCATCGCCATACTGGCGGTCACGGGTCAGGCCAGGCAAATCCGCCACCAAGGCATTACGGGTCTTGGTGATCTGGTTAAACAGGGTGGATTTGCCGACATTTGGCCGACCAATCAAAGCAATTACAGGTTTCATGGAGACTCTATTCTTAAAAAAAATTCCCTTTTACCACGTTGGCAAAAGGGTTTATCACAACAATGCCGTGCAAATGGGCGGACTATAAAGCCACTATCCATTTACCGCTCTAGACAGACGCAGACATCTATCCGCTTATTGCGCCTGCCAAACACTTAATGCGCCAGTGCTGCTGTTTACCAGCAAGCGATCACCGACGACACGCAGGGTCGAGATGGCACCTTTGCTGCTGACTCGGCCGACGATCTTGCCTTCGGTTTGATCAATGATGTGCAGATATCCTTGTGCATCACCGACCACCAGATAACGCCCCAGCACGA
>JASLJP010000351.1 GCA_030152425.1 Aquirhabdus sp. | reverse complement strand
TATTGAGGGCAAGATTGGCCAATACGGGTGGCAAATTGAGGTCACCAGCGGCTTTGGTCAGTTCATCAACCTTATCAAACCATTCATTTGTTAAAAAAGTTGCCATGTCGAATCCTCGTATCATTGAAATGAATCATTCATATTAAAAAAGCCCTAGTGCAAACAGTCATCACACACTGCCGCATTCATGCCCTAAGTACCTGCTCATTGCAGCGGACAATCCTGTCCTCTTGCAAAAAAAGCACTCCGCTTTATAGCAAAATCATCGCGTCTGCGATATAGCACATCTGTTGTTTTTGCACGGCTATATGGCGACTTCAGCCACTCAATATGGCTGAATTCGCCATGCGATGCAACTCATGGCGAATTCAGCATGGTGATGCGTATTCTGCCTAAAAAACAACCTCACCAGCAGCAGCCAATCACGTTAAAAACGCCAGTTATAGAAGAAGTCGATCGCCCGATCGAGCGATGAGCTGGCTTCCATATAGAAGCGCTGCGACACCTGATAACGCAAGGTGAGTTTGTTGACCGGCGTAAACACCCCGACCCCATAGCGGATATACAGGTCCGGCGTGATATAGCCCGTGACATTGACCTGCGTATCCGTACTGGTGCCTTCGGCTCCAAAAGCCAAACTCTGCAAGCCGAATGCATTGCCGATGGAGTTGGTAAAGGCCTGGGTGCCATACAGTGCAGTATTTAGCCCAGCGACACCCAGTGCACTACTGACATTGCTACGGGCATTACTTGACGAGTTGATCGAAGAGGTATTGGTATCGATATGACCCGAGAAAATTGCATTATAGGTCTCTTGCTCCGTTAGACCGGCATTGTTTCGCGTCGTGATCTTCGGATTGCTGGCCGTGCCGCTGATCAAGATACTGACCGTACTGTTGTCGATCAGCTTGGATGCTTCGATATCCAGCTTAGGCTGCAACAAAGGCCCAGTAAAATTAATATTACTCTTGGTAAAGGTCAGTGCCTGGCCGTAGATATTGAGCTTGGCATTTTTCTCCAGCGAGATCTGACCCACAGCGGTCATCCCTTCCTGCCCGCGCTGGCGAACATGTAAACCACCAACCAAGTGCGCATTGGCATTAAAGCCACGGAAAAACACACCATTACCCAAGGCGAGATCAATGTCAGCATTGATTGCCCATGGCCGCACGTTTTGTAGCACGACATTGGCATTTTGATCCAGATTGACTATACGCACATCGGACGATTTGGCGATGGCGTTGCTACTGGATGCCGTTGGGGTCACGATTCCGCGCGGCACATCCACCCGTCCCTTGAGATTGACGATTTTATCGACCGGTAATATCTGGATATCCAACGCCGGACTCACCCAAGCCATGAGCATCGGCGGCTGATGTACGACCAGCTCTTTCCCTGCAAGCGTAAGGTCGATTTGTGGTTTATCGACCCAGATCGCCTTACCGGTGAGCTTACCTGCGCCATCACCACTCATAAACTGCCCATCAATACTGGCTTCAGTGCCCCGAATACTTGATGAGATATTGATGTCATGCAGGTTGAGCGGCAGATTACTGGCCACAACCTTGCCATCGACCAGCCTGAATTCGCCATAAAACGCAGGATTGGTCAACGGGCCACTCATCCCACCCGCCAGCGAGGCCACCCCAGACAGCTCACGCATACCGGGCATAAAGGGCTTAAAGACCTTGAGCTGGACATCGTTCAGCACCAAAGCACCATTGATGGTTTTACTGTCGGATTTGGCGTCGATCAGCGCATCGATATAGCCCGTACCGATATTCGGGGTCTTGGCGTCAAAACGCAGTTTGATCCCATCACTCTGGGTCGCCAGTGTCAGACTGAGACGCTGATATGGCATCGTGCTCGGTGGGTCTTGTGGGTCTTCAGCGGCAAGGCCGATGATGCCATTGTCGGTATATAGCTGCGCATTAACCTGTGGGGCGACACCGGCCTGCCAGCCTGCAGTCGCCTGCCCTTGCAGTTTACCTGTCCAGACCATCCCACTCGGCATCACATCACGGAACTGTCCGAGATCTAGAGCATCCAATGACAGCGCGACACGGCCAGCCTCACGGCTGGCGACCAGAGGCTCTGAGAGACAGACACGGCCTGCACCCGACCAGCAATGCGCAGCCAAGGTGATCGAACGATTGCGATTGATATACTGCAATGCAGCCGCTTGGTCTTGGCGTAGAGACAACTTGGCGGTCTTGATCGCGCCTTGACGGACTTGACCGGTCCAGTCCATGGCCGCATTTACGCCCCCCGCAAACTGTATATCGACTTGTGTACCCGGCGTTTTGGCGAGCAGCGTCAATACATGAGCCTGCTGAGTACCACTCAGTTTGGCGGTCAGGCCAGTGAGCACCTGTTTGCCTTGACTGAGATTATTGATCTGCAGGGTCAACTGGCTGGGGGAGATGCCAAGTTGAGGAATATTACCGACCAGAGAAGCGCTCTTGACCATCAGCGAAGGTGACTTGAGTTGCTCCACCATGAGATTGATACGCGCATCAGGGGCTTGGTTCTGTCCAGCAAGATCAATCGTGCCATAGATCCGGCCACTCACTCCGGCACTAAATACCGTCAGATTTCGGGCGTCGATGTTGATATTGATATTGCCAATCGGCGCACCGTTCGCCGTTTTGGCCGCGCCGCCGTTGGCCGTGACCCGATTGCCAGCCCAATCCAGCAGCAGATTGTTGGCCGTGAGATGTTCAGGAATCAGGGAAATCGACTTGGGATTAAAGACTGCATCCAAGGTGCCCTTGGCCACCAGCGGTTGACCCTTCAGGCTGCCCGCCAGATCTAACTGGGCGATCTGCACCATGTGTTGGGCAGCATCCCACTGTCCGGTGGTGTTAAATGCGCCACTGAGTGCACTTGGGTAGGCCGGCAGGAAGAAACCAAGATTAAACTGGTTCAACTTACCTGTCGCTTGCCATTTCAGTCCGTTTTTGGTCACCACTTGCCCTCTGGCACTGATCTGACCTGCGGCACCATTATGCTCAAAGCGCTCGATCTTGATCAGTTCTGGCGTACCTTCGACCGTAATGTTGAGATTGCCGCTCGGCGCACTGGTCGCCTTGAGATCTCCGTCAAATTTAGCCGTATAGGCTTTTAGCCCACTGCTGTCTTTCGCGGTATTCATCACCAGCACCGCCTGCCCCTTACCGCTCAGGCTGACACTGCGCGGCGCGGTTTTGCTGACGGTTTTGGTCGCTGAGTTTTGGATAG
>JASLJP010000294.1 GCA_030152425.1 Aquirhabdus sp. | reverse complement strand
CAAAGCAGTTGGATAAAGGAAGCTAGTTTTTAAAAAACAACGGTGTCCGCGTGCGTAAGCACAAGGGCACCTTTTTTTGTCTGTTTGATCGCTGATATCTGCTGATGATCAAGCCAGCAATACGCGCAGTTGAATGCAACGGCCATGCTTATGAAACGATCACCGCTCTATTTGGCGTTCCTCTTGTCTGTCCCCTTCTATGCATGGGCAGGCCGACCGCTGTATACCGATGATGCCACCCTGACTGAGGCGCATAGCTGTCAGATGGAGTCATGGACACTCCACGCTAAAGGCACAGACCAACTGACCTTTAATCCTGCCTGTAATCCCTATGGCAACTTTGAGGTGACGGCAGGCTATGTCGTACAACACGGCGCAGCGGGCGTGCAACGCAGTGTGTCTCTGCAAGGCAAAACGCTGTTGCGTACACTTCCCACCGACGGTGGCTACGCTGTGGGGCTGGGTTTTGGGGTCAGCACATCCGTCACAGGCGCGACGGATCAAAGTGAGTATGTCTATGTGCCATTGAGCCTCGCTGCCCATGACAATACGCTGCTCACGGATGTGAATCTAGGCTGGAGCCTGGATCAAACAACCCGGCGTCACAAGATGACTTGGGGGATGGGCGAGAGTGTCGTGGTTAGCCGCCATATCACGGCGTTTGCTGAAGTGTTTGGCGATAGCACGAGCAATCCTACGCTGCATAGCGGGGTCAGTTTTGCGCTGATTCCAGATCGTGTGCAGCTAGATTTAACCGCTGGCACAAATAGGGCACGACGCCTGGACCGTAATTTCTATACTGCGGGGCTCAATGTTTATCTACCGGATCTTCGGCGACATTGAAAAGCGCGCGCTATCCGCCCAACGCCTGCACGACTGCTGCCAGTGCCGTCAGCTCGGCCTGCTGCGTGGTGCTTTTACGCGTGAGCAATGCCAGCGTGCGGGTCGGTGGTGTTTGTAGGGGCTGGCAGACGAGCATGGGATAGCCGTGCAAGAAGCCTGAGTCGATGGCCATTTGCGGTAAGAGGGTAAAGCCGAGCTGAGCGGCGACCATCTCGATCAACGTGGGTAGGCTCGTCGCAGCGATGTCACCGAGATTGGCGCGGTCACCCAGACTGCACACGCTAAGTGCATGCTCACGCAGGCAATGGCCTTCTTCCAGCAGCAGCAATTGCTGTAATGGCAGATCACTGACGCGTTGGTTGGACGTGCGTGCCAGTGGGTGATCCTGATGACAGACCAGCAACAGGGATTCGGTTTGCAGCGGGGTGACCTGTAGGTTTTCGGTCAGGAAGGGCAGCGCCAACAGTCCCATATCCAGATCGCCACTTTCCAAACTGTGCACCAGTGACTGACTTTGGGCTTCGTGGATGCGCAAATTGAGCTTGGGATACTGGCTACGTACCGCATGCAGTAATTTGGTCAGGATAAAAGGTGCAATGGTGGGGATGACGCCAAGATGCAGGTCACCGGTCAGCGGCTCACCCAGCTCTCGGCTCAGTTTGAGTAGGTCACCCGCATCCGCCAGCATCAAACGTGCGCGCTGCACCACCTGCTCGCCAAGCGGCGTCAGGCGTACTGTTTGTCGGCTACGCTCTACCAATGCGCCACCCAACACCCGCTCCAACTCAATGATGCCACCCGACAGGGTCGACTGAGTAACAAAGGAGCGTTTGGCGGCCTCGGTAAAGTGCAGAGTCTCAGCTAGCGTGACCAGATAGGACAGCTGGCGCAGGGAAGGAAGGGCCGACATCGTTTATGACTTGGCTGGGCGCGGGGTATGCGCCTGGATATGCTGGGTATAAAACTTGATGAGGATCGGGCTGAATTCTTTTGGAATATCGTGCCCCATACCGCTGATCAAATGAAATTTGGCGCCCTTGATGGCTTTCGCTGCCGCACGGCCATGGGCAGGCGGCAGCAGTCGATCCTCACTGCCGTGTAGCACGATGGTCGGCGCTTTGATCTTGGCGTCTTCGGCACGTAGAGATCCGGTGCTGAGTACCGCGAGATATTGACGCATCACCCCCGCAGGTGAGTAGCTGCGGCGGAACAGCGTTTTTGCAAATTCAATGCGCTCTTCATCGGTGATGGCTTGATTCGGAGTACCAATGGCTTTAAAGAGTTTTAACGAGTGCTTGACCAGACCGGCTTCGTCTTGTGATTCGGGGCGACCCATCAATGCTTTAAACTGCTTTGGGTAGGGCGGCGGCAAGAACGCGCGGTTGTTACTGCTAAACAGCAGCCCCAAGGTGGCTACTTTTTCAGGATAGGTGGCTGCCAGTATCTGGCCAATCATGCCCCCCATCGAGCCGCCAATGACATGGGCTTTGTCGATGCCGAGGGCGTCAAGAATCCCTTTGGCGTCATTGGCCATATCGAATAGGGTATACAGGGCGCCATCGGTCTTGAGGCCGACGGTAAACCGCGCCATGAGCAGGTTTTGATTGACGCGCGGGGTCTTACCTTTCACCTTGGTCGACAAGCCGATGTCGCGGTTATCGAAACGAATCACACGATAGCCGGCGTCTATCAACCCTTTACAAAAATAGTCCCGCCACAGCAGCATTTGTGCACCCAGACCCATGATCAACAGGATCACCGGTGCGTCATCACGCCCACCGACTTCGACATGAAAATTAAAACCATCGACATTGACCGTGGTTTGCTGCATGAAGTCTGCGTAGGGGGAAGGTGTGAACTGGAGGGGGTTAATCTGTGCATTCATGGCGTGTGTCCATTACATATAGTCAGGCATTGCTGCAAGAGATTGACGGTATTCGCGATAGGCTAAGCCTAGCACAAAGTATTGACAATGTGTATTGTCAAATGTGCAAGTGCTAGACGGATCAGTCATTCTTGTCGCTTGGGCAAAAGCTGACATAAAAAAAGCACCTGAACCATCAGATGCTTTTATTTACGGCGCTGCATGAGAAGTTTGTAAGGCGTGTTAGCCGATCGCCAGTAGGTCTGGCACCAGTTTGGTCAACGCCATACGTTGTTTGACCGCTGTGGCACCGAGCAGGATAAAGCCTTGCAGCACATCTCCGCTGAGCGCCTTGGCGATCATGCCGTCCTCAAGGTTTTCAAACTGCCATTCCACTGTCGCGGTCGGGGCGGGTGGTAAAACCACCAGTGGCGCCGCAGGCGTTTTGACACTGACCGGCATCGCAGGATAGTGGACCAAGCTGGGGTTGCCCGTGAGGGTCTGTGCCAGCGCGCGTGCTTGTTGCATCAGCGGCATGACATAGGGCAGCAGGTGGCCTTCTACTTCGGCACAGTCACCCATAGCATAGATATGGGCAAGGCTGGTTTGCAACGATTGGTTGACCTGAATGCCGCGATTGATGCTGATCTGTGCTGCATGTGCCAGCTCAGTGTTTGGACGCAGCCCGACAGCAGAGAGCACGATATCAACTTCCAGACTGACACCATTGGCCAACGTGACTTTCAGTCCATTGGCGACATGGTCAATCCGCTGTACGGTTGTCGCCAGTTCAAAGCGGATGCCTTTACTTTCCAGTTGTTGCTGGAAGGCTGTCGCGACTTCTGCGGGGAGCAGGCGTCCCAGAGGGCGTGGCGCAAGGTCGACGACAGTGACATCGTGATTGGTGGTCAGCAAGTCATTGGCAAACTCGCAGCCAATCAGCCCTGCACCGAGCAATAACACGCGCTTGCCATCTTTTACAGCAAGTTTGGCGTGGAAGGTTTTATAGTCGATCAAGGAGTTGATGGCATAGACTTCTGAGACGCCATCGCCTTCGATCGGTAGGCGGATCGGGCTGGCGCCCACGGCCAGTACCAAGTCTTCATAGGGTTGGGTCAGCGTGCCGGCATCATTGCGCAGGGTCAGTACTTTGTTGACGGCGTCGATGTCGAGGACTTGGGTATGTGCCATGATGGAGGCTTTGAGTTGCTCCGTCATTTTCGCATGGTCGCCCATGGCGATCTGCTCAGGTAGCTTGCCGCCGCTCAGTGCATTGGACAACACAGGCTTGGAGTAGTTCGCTGCGTCATCCGCAGTGATGATTAGCAGCGGGGCTTCAGCACTGGCTTTGCGCAGTTCGCGCGCAAGCGTGTAGCCTGCCATGCCTGATCCGACAACAACGATGGGATTCATAATTTTATCCATAAAGTGATGCACTGGCGTGCTTCAATTAAACCACAGCTTACGAAGCTAATCGACCTGCATCGCTGATGCCATGGCACGATGCACCATTTAGCGATAAAAAACGCTTTGTCTATCGACATTGCTACAAAGCTAAAGTCGCTAGATCAAAGCGTTTTTATTGAGGCGGGCGATGGCATTGGTCATCCACCCCACAATGATGCGGACTTAGATTTCTACCATTTCAAAGTCGGCTTTGCCGACGCCACAGTCTGGGCAAACCCAGCTGTCCGGGATATCGACCCAGAGGGTGCCTGCTGGAATACCATCATCCGGCCAGCCGATTGCTTCATCATAGATCCAACCACATACGATACATTGATACTTCTTCATTACTCTCTCCGAAGGAACACACAGCGGCGAAGGAGCTACCCGTGTGCTTAAATTGCCGCGATTATACAGCGGTTGTGATGATTCTTAAACCCAACGATTTTATTCAGCCTCTTAAATAAGATCGTGAAACCCCGAATCTGGCTCGTTAGGTCATGAAAACGACAGGGTGTTGATTTAAGCTGGTGCGTTCAGGGCATCCAGCGCTTGCTGATAGTGGTTGGCATGGCGTTCTTCCACACGGGCTAAGGCGGCAAAGCGTTTGGCGGCTTTTTCCAGTACGGCTTTAAACTGACCGGCATGGACTTTCGACTCTTCGATCTGCTCATCGTATTCGGCCACTGCCGCACTATTGCCTTCTTCAACCGCGAGGTGGCGAAACTGTGGGTACATTTCAGTGTACTCATAGGTCTCGCCTTCGATCGCGATCTGCAGTGCTTTGGCTGAGGTCATTTCGGCTTTCGGGTAGAGCAAATCCAGATGTCCAAACGCGTGCATCACTTCTTGTGCTGCCGTGTCTTCAAAGATCTTGGCCGTATCTTCGTCACCGGCTTCACGCGCCAACTTGGCAAAATAGCGGTATTTAATGTGAGCCATCGACTCGCCTGCAAAGGCGGATTCGAGGTTTTTAATGGTGATCGATTCATTCGCTGCTGGGTGTGTCATATCATCCTCGCATGCATCCAGAAGGGATGCTGGGTTAACGTATTAAAGGGAGTGCTAGATCTACACCGCGACAGGGTGTGGTTGTCGGCTGTGCTGATGGACTAAAGGTACAGTTTGAGTTTGAATCTGTCTAACCGTTAATATTTATTGTTTTGATCGGAAAAAACGATTCGCGGGCGGTAGCAAGGACACAGTAGCCAGCAGTCGCAATCTCGGCTAATCTA
>JASLJP010000284.1 GCA_030152425.1 Aquirhabdus sp. | reverse complement strand
CTTCAAACCACTGTCGGGATTGATTACGGCGAAATTACGATTGACGACCATTTGAAAATCGGACTGTATGGCACACCCGGCCAGCAACGCTTTAGCTTTATGTGGCCAGCCATTGCCAAAGGTGCACTTGGCATCGTGATTTTGGTCGATCACAGTGCTGCCGATCCGCTGGCCGATTTAGAAACCTATATCGACGCGTTTGCGGGTGGTCTGGATCGGATCGTGATCATTGGGGTCACCCATATGGATGTTGCGAACCATCGCTCGCTCGCGCTCTATCGAGACTGGATGAAGCGCTCTAAACGGCAGTACCCGATTTTTGCGGTCGATACCCGGCGCCGTGATGATGTCTTGCTGTTGGTCGAAACCATCATTGTTTCCCTCGAAGTCCAACTGACGACAGGAGTGCATGAGGCTGAATTAGCAACGTCATGATCTGAGCCATGCACAGCGTCTGATCGACAGCGGATGTCGGTCGACGTGCATCGCCTACGATCTAGACGTTTTTTGGAAAAAACGGAACATTTTTATCAAGGATTTTAAAATGAGCAGCATGCAAGAACGGCGGCAAAGGCAGCCTTCGGCACTTTTTATCAAACTCGCCCAACAGCAACTGGTTGATTTGTCGTCCAGTGTCGCGGGGATCAATACGGTGGTACTGGCGACCGGTGATGGGTTTGAAGTGGTCAAGGTCACCAATCAGGGCAATCTCGATAGTGGTAAGATCGCCGCGGTGAGCAGCTCGATTTTGTCGATGGTGCAAGCGTTTAGCAGTGAAATAAAAATGATTAATTGTCAATCTTTGATCCTAGACGCTGACAATGGCAAAGCCATCATCGCAGGCGTGCCCTGCAAGCAGTACCCCATGGTCATGGTGGTGCTGACGACCGAAATGGCACTGCTTGGGCAAGTGCTGCACGGCATGCGCAACTGCACACAGTATCTGATCGCCAATGATCTAAAGTTTGAGTGAAACGACCCACCTGGCAGCCACAGGCTCATGCGGTGCCCCGCGCTGACTATGGATCAAGCCAAGCATGGCTAAGACGATGATCAGCATGCCTAGACAGACGATGAGTGACCTGGACGTATGGCGGCATACGCGGTTCGACAGCAGCAGTTCCTTTGGGTGTCGTGGCACTCATATGCGAAAGCACTCTGGCTGGATTAAAGAGCTGTATTCACGAGCAAAAATCTAGGGGGATCGCGGGATTTTTACGTAAAAAAAGCGACCGCAATGGCGGCCGCTTTTAGATTTTTTGGACTATTTCTTTGATTTAGCCGTCGACTTCTGCTTGCGAGCAGACTTTGCTGCAGCCTTTTTCTTGGGGGCAGCAGACTTCAGCTTCGCTTTGGCTTTAGGCTTAGACTTGGCGCTGGATTTAGGCTTGTCCTTGAGGACTGCCTTCGCTTTGGAGGCCGATTTAGCCAGACGTTTTTTGCCGCCACCATCCTGTTTGTTCACCGTCGCCCAAGCGATGCGCTCTGCATCCTTCTTCGACCGACCACTGGCCAGTTCGCTTTCCAAGATATGCTTGGCTTGGCGTTTCTGCTTGTCGGTATAGGCTGATTTATCTCCGCGTGACATGATGTTTACTCCTGATAAGGGCTGAGTCGAAACCGTACCACCCTTGCCACGCAGGGAGGGTAACGCCCTGTGGCAAAGTGTAGTTCAAGCATGTCATCTGCAACATCAGGTTATGACTTTTGGGGTTTATCGTTTTCTCTACACCAGCCCAGAAGTGGAAGCGTCTATGACGCAGCGTGCGTCTGTTGAAATCCATTCACCTCGCAGTCCAACTGTTGAAAATCAGACATGCGTCCCTACTTATAGTTCGAGCCAGACCGGTAGCGATTGCAAAAGCAACAGTGCCGGATATGCGATGAAGTCCCATCAGATCAGGCTCGGCGCACCTCAGGGTGTATCCTTGGGTCGCCAGATTGCTACTGGCATTGCCCTTGCACTTCCGCTAGCCACTGGGTCAGTTCAGCGCGTGCTGGATGCCCACCATATCCATTTCCCATAGACCGCCCCAGCACACTGCTGACGAGGGTGGTCTCCGCTATTTCTATAGGGCTAGTCGATGACATTTGATTCCAGCTTTTAGCGAGCGCCGGGCGCGCCGCAGCTCCCCGCGACGCCTTTCCGGTTTATTCTGTATTTTGTGGCGAAATTTCGCTGGTATTACTTGGCCATGGTGCTCTCCGAGGCTTGTCATGCCGCAGCCGGCATCATGGTGCCTTATGCCACCAGCCGCATCATCAAAAGTGTGGTCAGTACGGGCGTGGATGTCGATCAGCTCCTCAAGGCGCTCCAGTTACCGTTTCTGCTGTTTGTTGGGTTTAGTCTGGCTGAGGTGCTGTTTGGGCGACTGACGGGCATCATTCAAACCCGGGTAGGACCACTGCAGCGCCAGACGGTTACGCGCACGATCTACCATTATCTGCAGTACCATTCGCACCGCTATTTCAGTGACAACTTTGCTGGCGCGCTTGCCCACCGCGTCAGCGAGACCGCGCAAGGGGTAGCACACACACTGGCCTCACTGATTACCGAATTCTGGCCGATTTTGGTCACGCTGACGGTAGCCATCTGTTTATTGTTCCATGCCAATCATGGATTGGCCGCGTTTGTCGGGGTATGGGCTATCGTTTTTATTGGCATGTCCTATTGGCTGGCGCGGCGCTGTCAGCCACACGCCTTCGCGGCGGCATCGGCGCGCAGTGAAACTACTGGCAAGGTGGTGGATTCGGTGACGAATCTGTCAACAGCACGGCTGTTCGCCCGCTTGCCATTTGAGCGGGATTTTCTAGAAAGCTATATGTCGCGTGAAATGCTTGCCATTCGTAACTCTAACCGTTACTCCGAAAAAGTACGCTGGTTCCAGCAGATGTCATCAGCGGTGCTCAAAATCGGCGTATTGCTCTATGCGCTCTATCTTTGGTGCAATCATCTGATTGGGGTGGGAGAGTTTGTGATGGCGGTGAGTGTGTCGTTGTTGATTATTAACGAAGCTCGCAATATTGGCCGTCGTTTTTTGGAGCTATTCGACTATATCGGCAATGTGGCCAATGGCGTGCATACCATTGTGCGCGGTCATGAAGTGATTGATCACAGTGGTGCGGAGGCCGCTCACATTCAACAGGGCCGGATCGAATTTCGCGATGTGAGCTTTGGTTATGAGCCCGGTCAGTTGGTGTTTCGTGACCTGAATCTTACGATTCCAGCAGGGCAGCGGGTCGGTCTGGTGGGGTTTTCTGGTTCGGGGAAGTCTACCTTTGTCAGTACGGTGCTGAGGCTCTATGATCTGCAGCGGGGCAGTATATTGATCGACGGCAGTGATATCAGTACGGTCACGCAGGACTCGCTGCATGACCAGATCGGTTTGATCCCACAGGATCCACAGTTGTTTCACCGCACCCTGCGTGAAAACATTCGCTATGGTCGTTTGCAGGCCAGTGACACGGAGGTCGAAGACGCCGCCAGACAGGCGCATGCCCATGCATTTATCC
>JASLJP010000283.1 GCA_030152425.1 Aquirhabdus sp. | reverse complement strand
CGGCTTCGATCGTGACGATCAGCAGGTTATCCATCAAAGCGGGCAGGTGATAGGTGATTTGTAGCTGATGCACGACAAAAGAAAAAGATGACTTCGGTAAATCTTGCGGTGTTGCTGTATCTGGCGTGCTGACTTCTTCGGTCGTCAACAGATAATGGTCGATCCCGCGAGAGCGCAGCCACTCGGTACGCGCCCGCTCCATATATTTCAGATGGTTGGCATGGTAGACGATGCCACCAGCATCGGTATCTTCGACATAAACCCGAAACGGATAGGAGAAAAACTTTCTATGAGGCATTAGGGATTCACAATAAATAAAATAAACAGCATCTTGATCAAGGATAACGGGCGAGGGCAGGTAAACGTAGAGGGCATTCGTTTGCCGAGTACTGGCATTTGGTAATCCCCTGTGTCCTACGCCAGCCTATCCCTGCGCTTTAAAAAACACCCCACCATCAGAGTGCACTTCGATGGACACCTGCGACAAGGACTGACCTTTACATGGACCAAACACGCAGTAGCCGTCTTCAACCTGAAATAATGCACCATGATTGGCACAGATCAAAAATTCGCGATCCATGTCCATAAACTGGTTTTCTTGAAACTCCAGGCTGACACCTAAGTGAGGACAGTGATTGAGATAGGCGTAAAACGAGCCATCACGCTGGGTGACGATGACTTCACCCTTACTGGTATCAAAGCTACGGGCGTCACGCTCTTCGACTTGTTCGGTCTTGCAAATCATTTCCATCGCATGCTCTCCATTAAGAATCTCCATGCAGCACAAAAAACTAAAGGGGAATTAGGCCGTCTGCGTCATCATCTTGGTCAGGATCTCGCCGTACTGGGCATGACGCAGTCGGGCCCCAAACTGACCAACCAACGTCGATGATACCGCCGAGGCCAGATAGCCACAGTCGGAGAGGGTAAAACCGCGACTGAGGCCAAACAGGAATGCACCGGCAAAGGCATCACCAGCACCATTGCTATCCAGTACTTGAGCAACGCTATGCGGTGCGACCGGCAGCAACACTGCACCGTCGCCGATCACCGCGCCATCGCCACCCCGTGTGACCACGACCAACGGGCTATGCTGTTGTAGCGCCTGCACTGCCGCCTCTAGGGTCGCCGCGCCAGTAAACATCAGCGCCTCTTGTTGATTACAGAACAAGATGTCGACACCAGCACCAATCAGATCGACCAACCCCTCTCGAGCATACTGCACCATGGCAGGGTCGGATAGGCTGATGGCGATCTTGGTTTCGGGCTGCAAGGCGACGACTTGCGCACGCGCAGCACGGACGGCATCGCGGGCAGTTTGGCTGGTGGCAAGATAGCCTTCGATATACAGATATTTAGCCGAGCTGAGCGGGCCGAGATCCACCTGATCTATCGACAAGTCTGTGGTAATACCGAGAAAGGTGTGCATGGTCCGCTCGCCATCCGGCGTGACCAGTACCAGACAGGTTCCTGTCGTGCCATGGCCTTCCGAGCGTGGGGCGACCTGTACACCAGCGGCGGCGAGGTCTTTGAGGTAAAACTGACCCAACGCATCGTTGCCCACGCGGCAGGCATAGAAGGCCTGACCACCCAGCGCACTAAAGGCATAGATGGTATTGGCACCTGACCCGCCACTGACTTGGCCGGCAGAGGTGGTGTATTGATTCAGCGCAGTCGTCAGCGCGCTTTGTGCGGCATGATCGGCCAACTGCATCGTGCCTTTGGTCAGTCCTGTTTGGCCTAAAAAATCATCTTGGATGGCGTACTCTTGATCGACGAGCGCGTTACCAATGCCATAGAGTTCAATAGCCATACAGGGTCTTCCAAAAAAGGCGGATAAGAAAACAGGGATTTTAACTTAAAAACTCATTTCTAAATTGGCCATTTGTACATAAAGCGGTGATTTTCTATAACATCACGGACAAATAAACAAATACGCCCCTTGTTATCTCTCCCTAAAAACCCGAATAATCACCTATCGTTCACCTTGCCATACCGTCTGACAATGTTCAGCGCCGTTTTGCGCACTTTTTTGTACTCGGAGCACCCCATGACCGCAGCATTGCCAGCCATATCTACTGCAGATCCTGCGTCTTTAGTGTTTAACACCTTCGAGCTTGTACGTCGCGTGCCCGTTGCCGCCTTGTCTGCAGAGTTGTTTGAATACCGCCATATCGCCACCAATGCCGTACACTACCATCTGGCCAGCGACAATGACGAAAATGTCTTTATGGTTGCCTTTCGCACCCAGCCAATGGATTCCAGTGGTATCGCCCACGTCCTCGAACACACCGCGCTGTGTGGTTCCAAGCGCTATCCAGTGCGCGATCCGTTTTTTTCGATGATTAAGCGCTCGCTAAACACCTTTATGAACGCCTTTACCTCGTCAGACTGGACGGCGTATCCGTTTGCCTCGCAAAACGAAACCGACTTCTTTAACCTGCTGTCGGTTTACCTCGACGCGGCGTTTTTTGCCAATCTCGATCCACTGGACTTTGCCCAAGAAGGCATCCGCGTCGAGCTGGAAGACGGCAAACCGGTCTATAAGGGCATCGTGTTTAACGAAATGAAAGGAGCGATGAGCTCGCCCACCGACCAGCTCTATCATCAGTTGGCGCATACCCTGTATCCGACCACCACCTACCACTACAACTCGGGCGGTGATCCTGCCGACATTCCGGGACTGACCCATCAGTATCTGGTTGATTTCTATAAGTCGCATTATCACCCCAGCAATGCGGTGTTTATGACCTATGGCAACCTCGCACCCGCACTGCTGCAACAGCGCTTTGAAGAGCAGGCGCTCGGCCAGTTCACGCAGGGTGCGCGCTGTGTGCCAGTGCCTGAAGTGCGCTATACCGCGCCACAGCGGGTCGAGGCCAGCTATGCGGTGGATATCAGCGAGGGCGAAACGCTGGAAGACCGTACCCATTTGGTACTGGCATGGCTACTGCCCAAGACTACCGACATCCAAGCGCGCTTTGCCCTGCGTCTGGTCGAGGGCGTACTGCTGGAAGACTCTGCCTCTCCGCTACGTCACTACCTAGAAACTTGTGGCCTCGGTGAGTCGCCATCGCCACTGCTCGGCTTAGACGACAGCAACTATGAAATGAGTTTTTTCTGTGGCCTGCAAGGCAGTAATGCCGCTGCAGCCGATGAATTTGAACAAGGCGTACTCACTGTTCTAGAACGGATCGCCCAAGGCGATGTCGCAGCCGAACAGATCGAAGCCGTGCTGCATCAGATTGAGCTACAACAACGTGAAATCGGCGGGGGGAGTTATCCCTATGGCCTGCAGTTACTGCTCAACGGTCTGGGCAGTGCCATCCACGGCGGCGACCCACTGGCGGTCTGGCAGCTCGAACCGCTATTGGCGTCCCTACGTGACAGCCTCAAAGACCCGCAATATCTACCCAATCTGGTGCAAACCTATCTGATCGACAACCCGCATCGAGTGCGTTTGGTGCTGAATCCTGACAGTGAAAAAACAGCACGTGATCAAGCGCGTGAACAAGCCCAGCTCGATCAGATCGAGGCCAAGCTGACCGCGGATGACCGCATCAAACTAGAACAGGATGCCGCTGCGCTCGCCACACGTCAGGCGCAAAGCGATGATCTGTCGATCCTGCCCAAAGTCGGTCTGGACGATATTCCGGTAGACCTCAAAATCCAAACCGGTGAAACGCTCACCTTGGCTGGCACAGACGCCACACTGCATCGCTATATCGCCGGCACCAATGGCCTCTACTATCAACAAGTGCTGATTGATGTGCCGCAGTCGCTGTTTAGCGATCCACGGTACAACAAACTGCTGTCGCTGTATGTCTCATTGGTGGGCAATCTAGGTGCGGGCGATCTGGATTATATGCAAATCCAGCAGCGCCAGACTGCAGTGAGCGGCGGGATCAGCCTCGGCGCCAGCCTACGCACGACCATCAACGATCAAGGCAAGATTAGCGCCTTCCTAGTGCTGTCGACCAAAGCCCTGACGCACAAGCTAGACGCCATCGCCCTGCTGCATGATGCCTTTATCAATCTCCGACTCGACGAAGTGGAGCGCATCATGGAGCTATTCCAGCAGCGCAAATCGCGCTGGCAGTCCCGGATCAGCGGCTCGGGTCATGCCTATGCACTGCAGACTTCGGCACGCGATTTGTCGGCCATGAACCGTTATGAATATGAGCACACCGGCTTACCGGCATTAATCTGGCTGCGTGAGCTGCTGACCCGCATCGAGCAAGATGCCAACATCGGCACCGAGCTACTTCAAGACCTCGCAGCTCTGCATCACTTGATCAGCCATCTGCCGCGCCAGTACTTGCTCGTGGCTGAAGACAGCCAGCAGACACGCCTCAGCGATGAGATCAGCCGTGTGTGGCGTGATACGCCAGTCGATGCAGCATTGCCTGTAGCCGCGATCCCTGCAACCATACAAGACAAACCCGCCGATCTGGCGTGGCTCATTCAAGCCAATGTCCAGTTTTGTGCTGCAGCCTATCCAGCGCCGGTGGTCGATCATCCCGACACTGCTGCACTGATGGTGCTGGGTCCATACCTGCGCAACGGCTTCCTGCACCGTGCACTGCGCGAGCAGGGTGGGGCGTACGGGGGTGGAGCAGGGTATGATGGCAACGCCTGTGCATTCCGTTTCCACAGTTACCGTGATCCGCGCCTCGCCGAGACCTTTGCCGACTTTGAGGCCAGTATCCAGTGGCTCCACGACACACCACAAGAAGCCTATCAGCTTGAAGAAGCCATCCTCGGTCTCATCGGCGCGATGGACAAGCCGGGCTCACCCGCCGGTGAGGCCGTCTCCAGTTGCCATTCCTCACTGCATGGCCGGACACCCGCACAACGTCGTGCACTGCGCAAAGCATTACTGGCCGTAACCTTGGCCGACCTGCAGCGGGTGGCACTGACCTATCTCAAACCTGAGTTACGTCGCCGCGCGTTAGTAGCGCCGTATGCCAAAGAAGCAGACATCAAGGCCTTGGACTTTAGCATTGAGCGCGTCTAAGGTCTGACACGGCAACCTTGTTTTGCAACAATTTGCAGCGTTGCCATGCTGGTTTTATTTTCGCGCTTTATGGTAGCGTGGGGCTGTTACGTTGAACCGCTTTCGTCACGGCTGTGACGGTACGAGGCTCCCTTATGAGGCAGATATCCATGGCACGCTATGCGCTCGACTAATTCAGACCAGCCAGTGATTGCCCCGTCGGAGGCAGCCATCGCCGATCAACCCTATCGGCAACTGGTCTGCTGCGAAGCCTGTGAT
>JASLJP010000158.1 GCA_030152425.1 Aquirhabdus sp. | reverse complement strand
CTGATGCGGCCGCTGCCTTTAGGCCCCAGCACATCGACATTATAGAAATTCTGCAGGAAGCCGGCTAAAAACCCGGGACGATCCTTGGCCAGCTCTAGTTTGATGCCGTCAAACACGCTGCTGTCCACACCGGCAGGGTTGTCCGGCGCTTTTTGCAGATAAGGCGGAACCGCGCCGATAAAGACCGCCTTACTGACCCGCTCTGACCCGTATTTGCCCAAATAGCGCGCCACCTCACCGCCGCCCATGGAAAACCCCACCAGCGTGACATTGTGCAAGTCGAGCTTGGTCAGCAGCTTATCCAGATCGGCAGCGAAGGTATCGTACTCATAGCCGATGGAGGGCTGAGTCGACTGACCAAAGCCACGGCGGTCGTAGCTGATCACGCGATAGCCTGCCGACAGCAGTGCGGCGGTTTGTTTTTCCCATGAGGCGGCGTTGAGCGGCCAGCCGTGGATCAATACGATGGGCGAGCCGCTGCCCACATCTTCATAGTAGAGATTGATATGTACCGAGTTTTCGATACCGACATTGACTAAGCTCATCGTCTTGCTCCTTTTTTATGCGGAAATTTGGCTGCCCCATGACAGGCTTTTCTACGCGTCGCCACCCAATAATGGCCTTCAGTGTGCTACAGAACCTCGTGGCGTTTTTTTAAAATCGTGCAGATTGTGTTAACCGTTATTTCGTGGCTCAAATCACAGAACGTACATTATTTAAGCACAAATTTACCGTTATTTTGCAAAAAAATCAAAGCATCCATATGATTAATAACACTTAATATCCAAAAATATACCTTTACAATGTAGCAAATGCGATCCAATTCACGCTGTATGGTCAGATCAGCACTTTTCGCGAGAGTAACAAAACCCACGATGACCACTTACACGGTGCAGCAAAACACGCACACAGTCACACTATGCGCACCTGCATGAAAATTGAAACAATAGCCCTACCGAAGCAGTCATGAAAACTTTTTATGACTTGCGACGTAGCTCTCCCAGCGAACATGTAAGACCCCTTTAGAAGCGAATATCGCTTTACAAGCTCAGTTACCCCACTGGGCTTTTTTTTCGTCTCCGCTTTCGACGATAACTGACTGATGTGCGTGTTTAAATCACATATTTTCGTTACTATTTTAGCGAAGATCAAAAGATCCAAACTGTTATAGTCAGTCAACGCTGTCATGCATACACCCCGTTTTAACCCTCAAAACGTAGATCAAGGACGCCTATACGTGAAACGCCTACTGACCCGCACCGTGCTTGCGGCCGCCATCCTGAGCCAACTGACCGCCACTGGGCATGCCGAAGCCCCAGCCATCGCCCCTAGCGTCGCACCCGCGCCGACCTCGATTAGCGCACCTAACTCGGGCATCGATCTCAAAAATATCGACACCAGCGTGCGGGCGCAGGATGATTTTTATAGCTACGTAAATGGCAAATGGCTGAAAAACACAGAAATTCCAGCGGATAAATCCCGCTGGGGGGCGTTTGACGAATTGGACGAAAACTCGGTAAACCAGCTACATAGCATCATTGAGCAAGTGAGCAAGAGCACCGATACCCTCCCCGGCTCGAACGCAGCCAAGGTCGCTGACCTGTATGCCAGCTATATGGATGAAGCCACCCTCGAAAAACTCGGCACCACCCCGCTGGATCGCGTCTTTGCGCGGATCGATGCCATGACCGATAAAAAACAAATTCCACAACTGATGGCGCATCTGGGTCAGGTCGGCGTCACGGTTCCCATTGCCCTCGGCATCGGCCAAGACTCTAAAGACTCGACCAAAATGGTCGCCGGCTTTGACCAAAGCGGACTCGGTCTGCCCGACCGTGACTACTACCTCAAAGATGACGATGCCAAGCTCAAAAGCGCACGTGATAAATATCAGATTTTTGTCGAAAAACTGCTGACCCTCGCAGGCACCGATGCAGAGACCGCCCATCGCAATGCTGCGCAGATCGTTCAGCTTGAAACCGAGCTGGCCAAGGTGCAATGGACCAAGGTGCAAAACCGCGATCCCATCAAGACCTACAATAAGGTCTATACCCAAAAGCTCGCCACGCTGGCGCCGCATTACGACTGGAACAGCTACCTGACCGAAACGGGTCTGGCCAGCAGGGTCAACTCAGTGATCATCGGTCAGCCGAGCTATTTCAAAGGCTTTGACAGCATTTTGGTCAAAACCCCGCTTGATCAGTGGAAGGCGTATTTCAAACTGCGCACCATCAGCCACTTTGCACCCTACCTGTCCAAAGCCTACGTCGATGAAAATTTTGCTTTTTATCGCACTGCGCTACGCGGTGTTCCGCAAAATGAACCCCGCTGGAAACGTGGCGTACGCATGGTCGATGACACCATCGGCGAAGCACTTGGTCAGATCTATGTCCAGCAGTATTTCCCGCCGCAGAACAAAGCGCGCATGGAGCTTCTGGTGCAAAACCTGATCACGGCCTATCACCGCAGTATCGATACGCTGGACTGGATGAGCCCGGCGACCAAGCTTGAAGCACAAAAGAAACTCGACAAGCTGTCGGTCAAGATCGGCTACCCCAAAAAATGGCGGGACTACACCCTGCTGGCGATCAAAAAAGACGATCTGGTGGGCAACAAGATCCGCACCGATGTCTTCGACTATAACTATGCGCTCAATAAACTCGGCAAGCCGGTGGATCGTGATGAATGGGGGATGACGCCGCAAACCGTCAATGCCTACTACAATCCGTCGATGAACGAAATCGTCTTCCCTGCGGCGATCCTGCAGCCGCCTTTCTTTAACGCGGCAGCGGATGATGCGGTCAACTATGGCGGGATCGGCGCGGTGATCGGTCATGAGATCAGCCATGGTTTTGACGACCAAGGCAGTCAGTTCGACGAGGTCGGCAACCTGCGCGTGTGGTGGACGAAGCAAGATCACATTAATTTTGCCAAGAAAACCAAAGCGTTGATCTCACAATATAACGCCTATAGCCCCGTCCCCGGCTACACCGTCAATGGCGAGTTGACGCTCGGAGAGAACATCGCCGACAACTCGGGTCTGGCCATCGCCTACAAGGCCTATCATCTGTCACTGGGCGGCAAGCCTGCCCCGGTGATCGACGGCCTGACCGGTGATCAGCGCTTCTATCTGGGCTGGGGGCAGGTCTGGCGGGGTAAAGTACGCGATGCGCAGGCCATCGTTTATGTGAAAACCGATCCGCACTCACCGACCCAGTTCCGGGGCAATGGAGCCTTGGCCAATCAGCCCGGCTACTATGATGCCTTTGGCGTGAAAGACAGCGACAAGATGTATATCGCACCCGCCCAGCGCGTGATCATGTGGTAAAGCATCGGGGGTGGCCAAAAACCACCCCGTTTTTGATGAATTCATCACCAAAGGTTATAGAACAACGCCGCAATGATGACCTGTCATCAACAGGGTCATCTGCGTCGGCTATAGTCGATTATTTCAAGCTTTAGGCAGCGATCATGGCGCGTCCGATTTTAGTCATCAACTGTGGGTCATCGTCGATCAAATTTGCCCTCGTGCCTGAGCATGGGGGCGAGGGCACGCGGGCACGCCGCTCGGGGTTGGCAGAAAATCTGGGCACGCTGGAAGCCATCCTGACCGTGACCGACGAACACGGCGCCAAACTGAAGATCGCCATCCCGCATGCCGACCATACCGCCGCGCTGACCGAGATCCTGCACCATCTCGGCGAGATCGCCCCCATCGCCATCGGTCACCGTGTGGTGCATGGCGGCGAAGCCTTTACTCATGCGGTACAGATTGACGCCGAGGTCATCAACGCGATCCAGCAGACCACCCCACTGGCACCGCTGCACAACCCCGCCAACCTGATCGGCATCAACGCCACGCTGCGTCTCTTCGCCGACATGCCACAAGTTGCGGTGTTTGATACCGCCTTTCATCAGACCATGCCAGCCCATGCATTCCGCTATGCCCTGCCGATCGACCTGTATAGCAAACACGGCATACGCCGCTATGGCTTTCATGGCACCAGTCACCGCTATGTCAGCCAGCAGGCCGATCGACTGACCCACACACAAGGCAGTTGGCTGTCTGCCCATCTGGGCAATGGCTGCTCGACTTGCGCCATCTGGCAGGGGCTTAGCCTCGATACCAGCATGGGGCTGACCCCACTGGAAGGGGTGGTGATGGGCACACGCAGTGGCAATATCGACCCCAGTCTGCATATCCATCTGGTACGCACCCTCGGCTGGTCATTGGATGAGATCGACCAGATCCTCAATAAAAAAAGTGGCTTACTCGGTCTATCCGGTCTGTCCAACGACATGCGCACCTTGCTTGAAGCGCGCGATGACGGGCATCTGGGGGCAAAGCTGGCGATCGACGTATTCTGCTATCGCCTCGCCCAATCACTGGCGGCCATGAGTTGCGCGCTGCCCGACTTTAACGGCATCATCTTTACCGGCGGGATCGGTGAAAATGCAGCGGCAATCCGCGCGCAAACCATTGCCCTGCTGCCGCTGTTTGGGCTGGTGATGGATCACGACTTAAACCGGCAGATGATCCGCGGTGCCGAGGGGCGTATTGATGCAGGCGCTGCAAGCATGCGCCAGATCTGGGTCATCCCCACTGATGAAGAAGGTCAGATCGCCAGCGAAACGCGCGGCGTGCTGGGTCTGTAACCGCATCCCATACACGGTAAAAAGCGACACATAACAAAAGGAAGTTTAAGGCATGCAGACTTTTCTCATTGTACCGACTGGGGTCGGCGTTGGTCTGACCTCCGCCTGCCTCGGCCTGATCCGCGCGCTCGATATGGCAGGCATGCGCGCCGGATTTATGAAGCCGTTTATGCAGGCCGAGCTGAATGTCGATAGCGACGGCAGCGACCGCTCGAATCTCCTAGTCGGCAAGACCCTCGGCCGCCCAGTGGTTCAGGCGATGGCGCAAAGCACCGTCGAGCGGATGCTGGGCGATGGCCATATGGATGACCTGCTCGAACAACTGATGAGTATGAAAAGTGAAAGCAGCCAAGGTCAGGACGTGCTCATCGTCGAAGGACTGGTGCCGACCAGTGAAAGCAGCTATGCCCCACAGCTCAATGCTGCCCTCGCCCAGTCCCTCGATGCCAGCGTGATCATCGTCACCACGGCTGATGTCGACCATCTGGAGGGTTTGGCAGATCGGCTCGACCTCGTCGCACAGGCCTTTGGCGGATCTCACTCGTCACGGGTATTAGGCTATATCTTGAATCGCGTCAAAGGCGTGACCGAGGCGGCACTGGGGCAGCCAGCCGAGCTTGCCGCCCTGCAGACCCGCATCATGCAAAACCTAAAGACCCTGTCGCAGGGCAATGACGACTTCCACCTGATCGGCGTGGTGCCTTATAACGAATCCTTAAGCGCACCCCGTACCGTCGATGTCGCCGATGTGCTGGATGCCACCGTGGTCAATCTCGGCGAGGGCGCCACCCGCCGCGTCAAACGTGTCTCGCTCTGTGCACGCACGGTGAAAAATATCCTCGATGCGCTGACCCCGGACACACTGATCGTGACCCCCGGCGACCGTGAGGATATCCTCGTGGCGGGCTGTCTGGCCACCATGAATGGCGTGCCTTTGGCCGGGATCGTGCTCACGGGCGGCTTCCTGCCCGAAGAGCCGCTCAACCAGCTCTGTGCCGGAGCGTTTAAGATGGGACTGCCGGTTCTGTCGGTGCCGACGGACTCATTTGAAACCGTGCAGCGCCTGACTCAGATGAGCAATGAAATCCCGGTCGACGACCATGAGCGCGCCGAGCAGGTGATGGCCACCGTCGCCCGCCATCTGGACATCGACTGGCTCAAACAGCACTTTGCCCTGCAGCGCTCTGAGCGGCTGTCGCCCTCGGCGTTCCGCTATGAACTGGTCAAAAAAGCCCAATTGGCTCAAAAGCGCATCGTGCTGCCCGAAGGTGCAGAGCCGCGCACCGTGCAGGCCGCTGTGATCTGCCAGTCACGCGGGATCGCCCAATGTATCCTGCTGGCCAAACGCGATGAGGTCGAAGCTGTCGCGCTGGCACGGGGCATCACCCTGCCGGAAGACCTAGAGATCATCGAACCCGAATCGATCCGCGCACGCTATATCGCCCCCATGGTCGAACGGCGTAAGGGCAAACTTACCAGCCAACTGGCCGAAGCACAGCTCCAGGACACCGTGGTACTCGGCACCATGATGCTGGCGCTGGGCGAGGTCGATGGGCTGGTATCAGGGGCGATCCATACCACGGCCAATACCGTACGCCCAGCGTTTCAACTGATCAAAACCGCACCCAACTTTAGTCTGGTGTCGTCGATCTTCTTTATGCTGTTGCCCGAACAAGTGGTCGTCTATGGCGACTGCGCCATCAACCCCGATCCGACCGCTGCCGAGTTGGCCGAGATCGCCATCCAGAGCGCCGACTCGGCAGCCGCCTTTGGCATCGAGCCGCGCGTGGCGATGATCAGTTACTCGACGGGAGAGTCAGGCACAGGCAGCGGCGTGGACAAGGTGCGCGAAGCCACACGGATCGCCATCGAGCGCCGCCCCGATCTGATGATTGATGGCCCCTTACAATACGATGCGGCGGCCATCGAGAGTGTGGGCAAACAAAAAGCCCCTGACTCCAAAGTCGCTGGCCGCGCCACGGTGTTTGTCTTCCCCGACCTGAACACCGGCAACACCACCTACAAAGCCGTGCAGCGTAGCGCCAACGTGGTGAGCGTGGGGCCGATGCTGCAAGGTCTGAATAAACCGGTCAATGATCTGTCGCGCGGCGCGCTGGTGGAGGATATCGTCTATACCATCGCGCTGACGGCGATACAGGCGGGGTGAGGGACAGGGTTATCTCGCCCGTTGGACGGCAGGGGCAGCAGCGGCGCAGTCGGCTTAAGCAGCAGGCAGCTTAAACAACGCCCTGCCCGCCTCATCCGGAGGGATCTTAAACGCCCAGGCAGTGACTTCGAGGTTACCCGTCATGCTGTAGATGGTGCTAAAGCCAGCCTGCTGCAGCGCGGCATACAGTGAGCGCTGGCTAAAGCCGGTTTTGTGGGCATAGAAGTCTTCGCCGCTCAGCTCGATCTCGACGCCACGACCATAGATCACATCTTGTACGCTGATCGGGCCTGCCATTGATGTATACAACACATCGTTGATATCCAGCCCCCGCGCGATGGTCTGGCGCATGACTTCCATGACATCGGGCACGCGGATATGGACAAAGCCATCGGCTTTCAGCACATGCTGCATACCGGCCAGCACCTTGGGCACATCGTGACGATAGTAGTGTTCGAGGTTGTGAGAGCAATAAATCGCGTCAAACTGCTCGGCTTCGAGCGTGTCGAGTTTGCGGGCATCGCAGAGTATATCGGGCTTGCCCGTGGGATCGATATCGAGCAGGAGATGTTCGAAACCGGCATATTCGATGGGCAGTGGAATGGCTTTGTTATTCCCTCCCACATTCAGTACTTTTTTCAATGACCTATCCTTGTCTATGGCGATGTATTTGCCGCCATTAATAGCATATTTTGCCATTCCCGCCCAAGCGATGGCAGCCTTTTTTTGCAGCCATCTGCGGTGATGTATCCGGCTTAGTAGCTCGGTACTAGGATCGTAGTTTGGCGGTAGTTTTGATCTCTAAAGCGTCGCTCTTGTGCCTCTCTGCGCAGCTTGATCTCATGATTGATCTTGGTTTTTTTGGAGTACGGCACCATCTGCGTGGCTTTCGGACAGGGGCTGTCGGTATAGTTGAGCTTGCCACTGCTGTCTTTGCATTTATAGACATCGGCCAGCACGCTAGGTGCTGCCGACATCGCAGCAACCATGACTCCGAGAACGATCAGTTTAGACTTCATGGGCGTGAACCCTCCTTAGGCAGGCTGCTTGATGGACCAGTCCTCAACCGCCCAATGGTGTGCCAGTGCATGGGCATGCAGGCGGTCATCGGGGGTGACGGTGATCGGATGATCGACAAAGTTTAATAAGGGTAAATCATTAAAAGAATCCGAATAACCCCAGCTCTGAGTGGGTGCGCGACCTTCGTTGTGCGCCACAAGCCATGCCTCGAGATGGCGTAGTTTTCCGGTCTGAAAGCACGGCTCGCCATCGAGTTTGCCGCTGTAGCGACCATTGCTGGTTGCAGGATTGCTGGCGATCAGATGCGCGACGCCAAAGGCGTGGGCGATCGGTGCCGTTACGAAACGATTGGTGGCGGTGATGATCACGATCTCATGGCCTGCCTGACGATGTTTTTCAATCGCGGCAAATCCATCCTTGCGCATCGCGGGGCGAATCACCGACTGCATATATTGCTCAATCAAGGGCGCAAGCTCGGCATCGGTTTTACCGGCTAGAAACTGAAAAACAAATTCATTATAGGCGACGGCATCCAAGGTGCCGGATTGATAATCGGCGTAGAATTGATCATTGCGCGCGCGGTGCACGGCCTCATCCACCAAGCCCTGCGCGATCAGGAACTCGCCCCACTCATGATCTGAGTCCAGATCCAGCAAGGTGTGATCCAGATCAAATAACGCTAACTCCATACCCTATCTCCAGTTTTTACCCACCCGCCACCCGATTTTAACCCACCCGCCCAAACCCGATATATGCAGGTTCAGCGGCGCGGCGTCTCTAAACGGATCAGCGATTTAAGCGATATTATAGCCAACATATAAACAAACGATGAATTGATTCGTCAGGTAAATCAATCCGTGCTGCAATAACTCACAAAAAACAGTAAAACAATCCCCGATTACCCGCAGAATTTCGCTAAAATAATATCAAATTTCATGCACTTTCCTTGTGTGAGGCTTAAGGCTTTAATCAGTGCTTAACGAGAGTTCGCAGACCTACCCAGCAGGCCATGCGGCGATTGAACAATAAGGATCGTCATATTTAACGATATTAGGCATATTTTCTGGGATTGTTTCAATGATAGATGCAGAAGGCTTTCGGCCCAATGTCGGCATGATTCTGTGTAATGCACGGGGTCAGGTGCTGTGGGCAAAACGAATTGGTCATAATGCGTGGCAGTTTCCCCAAGGTGGTATTTCTGAAGGAGAAACACCAGAGCAGGCGCTCTACCGTGAACTGTGGGAAGAGGTCGGCCTGCTGCCCGAGCATGTCAAAATTTTGGCACAAACCAATGGCTGGCTCCACTACCGCCTGCCACAACGCTATGTGCGTCAGGACGACGTACCGCCGGTGTGTATCGGCCAAAAACAAAAATGGTTCCTGCTGCAACTGACCGCCAGTGAGTCCAACATCCATCTCGACGCCAGCAGTCCAGCCGAGTTTGACCACTGGATGTGGGTCAGCTACTGGTATCCGCTGACCGAGGTCGTGGCGTTTAAACGTGACGTTTATCGTAAAGCGCTGCTGGAGCTTGTACAAAAGTTGCCTATTTAAAACAACGGTCTATACTCAAGCCTAAGCCCCGGTTGGCTTGCGCACGATAAATATAGGATTGGGACGGCGGCTTAGGGATAGCATACGCAGTCAGTAGAGGAGAGGTTATGCAGATCGAAACCCTGCGCAAGATCGTACAAGACGTTGATGCCGCACCGAATTTGCATGCGGCACTCGAGGTCATGGTCACGCTCGTCGCAGAAGCGATGGAAACCGAGGTCTGCTCGGTGTACCTCTTGGATGAGCGTAATCAGCGCTATATCCTGATGGCTTCGGTCGGCTTGAATGCTGGCGCCGTGGGTGAGGTCTCGCTGTCGACCAACGAAGGGTTGGTCGGTTTGGTCGGTCAACGTGAAGAAATTATCAGTTTAGAAGACGCCTCCAGCCATCCACGCTTCCGCTACCTGCCGGAAACTGGCGAAGAACGCTATAGCGCCTTCCTTGGTGTGCCGATCATGTATCGGCGCAAGGTCATGGGCGTGATGGTCGTGCAGCAGCGCGAGCGCCGCGCCTTTAGCGAAGCCGCCGAATCCTTCCTCGTCACCCTGTGCGCCCAGCTATCCGGTGCCATCGCACACGCCCACGCCGTGGGTCAGGTCGATGTGTTCCGCAAACCCAATAGCGCGGCCTCGCCGCAAGTCTTTCAAGGCGTCGCCGGTGCGGGCGGGATCGCCATCGGCCGTGCCGTGGTGCTCTACCCGCCCGCCGATCTGTCGCTGGTACCGGATCGCAAGATCGACGACATCAAAGCCGAGCTGGCCGTGTTTAACGACGCGCTCGCTGCGGTACGCCGCGATATTGCCGATCTCGATGACAAGATGCAAAAAGCGCTGCTCGCCGATGAGCGCGCGCTGTTTAGTGTCTATCTGCGTATGCTCGACGATCATGCCCTACCGGCCGAAATCATTGCCAAAATCAAAGCGGGTAACTGGGCGCAGGGTGCGGTACGCGCCATCATCGACCAACACACGGCACACTTTGCCCAGATGGAAGACGAGTATCTGCGCGAGCGCGTCGCCGACCTGCGGGATCTCGGTCGCCGCCTGCTGGCACGCCTACAGGCCTCGGACAACCAGCACCGCGAGATCGCCGAAGACAGCATTCTGATCGGCGAAGAAATCTCCACCGCGATGCTGGTCGAGCTGCATCTGGACAACATCGCCGCCATCGTCACCGCCGAAGGCGCAGCCAACTCGCACATGGTCATCGTGGCACGTGCGCTGGGTATCCCGACCGTGGTCGGTGTGACCGAGCTGCCGATCACCGCACTCGACGATGTCGAGATGATCGTCGATGCGCATCAAGGTCGTATCTTCGTCCATCCGGTGCGCCAACTACGTCAGCGCTACAAAGAAATCCAGAAAGAAGAGCAACAGGCCGCGCAAGACCTGAAGACCTACGAGCGCCGTGAAACCATCACGCCCGATGGCTACGCCATGCCGCTGTACGTCAACACCGGCCTGATGATCGATGTGATCCGCGGCGCTCAGCGCGGCGCGAAAGGGGTCGGGCTGTATCGCTCGGAAATCCCGTTTATGCTGCGCGACCGCTTTCCGGGCGAGGAAGAGCAGCGCCAGATCTACCGCCAGCAGCTCAGTCACTTTGCTGGCAAACCGGTGGTGATGCGTACCCTCGACATCGGCGCGGACAAAGACCTGCCGTATTTCTCCATCGAAGAAGAAAACGCCGCACTGGGCTGGCGCGGTATTCGCTTCACCCTCGACCATCCCGAGATTTTCTCAGCGCAGATGCGCGCGATGCTCAAAGCCAGTATCGGGCTCAACAACCTACACATCTTGTTTCCGATGATCACCTCGGTCAGCGAGGTTGAGGAGTCGTTGTACCTGCTCGACCGCTCGCTGCATGAAGTTCAAGAAGAAGAACAGGTCAAGATCAACATGCCCAAAGTCGGGGTGATGATCGAAGTGCCGAGTGTGCTGTCGATCATTGACGAGTTGGCGCAGTTAGTCGATTTCTTTTCGGTCGGCTCCAACGACCTGACCCAATATCTGCTGGCCGTCGACCGCAACAACCCCCGGGTGGCGGCGCTGTATAACCACTACCACCCTGCCGTGCTGCGTACCCTGAACCAACTGGTCAAGCAGTGCCGTGCGCTGGATCGTCCGATCAGCCTGTGCGGCGAAATGGCCGGTGATCCGGGTACGGCGGCGCTGATGATGGT
>JASLJP010000271.1 GCA_030152425.1 Aquirhabdus sp. | reverse complement strand
ACCGACTGCGTCATTACTCTTAAGGCTGGTATAACCGGTACGCCGCAATGGACTGCCTTCGCTAAAGGTGAGAAAGTCCTGCTCCGACCACCTCCAGACATCCAGTAGGGTCAGATCATCCAAGCCATGACGCGCCTGAAAGTCTATCTCGGCCGAGACCTGGGCGAAGCTATTCCACGGACAGATCAGTTGGCAGTCATCACAGCCAAAGACACGATTGCCGATACCGCGGCGCAGGTCAATCGGGATTGGGCCTTTGAGTTCGATGGTCAGGTAGGCAATACAGCGCCGAGCATCGAGCCGGTACGGGGCAACGATGGCTTGGGTCGGGCAGATGTCGATACAGGCGCTGCAACTGCCACAGTGTGCACTTGCGGGCGTATCCACAGGGAGATCCAGATCAGTCAGCAGCTCCCCGAGAAAGAAAAAAGAGCCTGCTTTCTTATCGATCAGTAGCGTATGTTTACCCGTCCATCCCAGTCCGCTCCGCTCAGCCAACGGTTTTTCCAGAATCGGTGCTGAGTCGGCAAACGGGCGCCATTGAAACGCACCGATTTGTGCTTCGATCCGCAGAGCCAGTTGTTTTAAGCGGCCGCGCACGACTTTGTGATAGTCGCGGCCACGGGCATAGCGTGACACGATGGCATGGTTCGGCTGGGCAGGGATATAGCGCTGCGGGGCACTGGCGGCGAGATAATGCATCTGGACACAGAGCACAGTTTTACTGCCGGGCAGGAGTAGGCTGGCATCGCCACGTTTATCGATGTTTTCGGCCAGATAGTGCATATCACCTGCAAAACCATCCGCCAGATACTGGTGCAAGTAGGGCAGTTGATCGGCGATCTGGGGCGTGGTGACGCCGAGTTTGGCGAAACCGAGCGCACGTGCTTCTGCCTGAATCCATGCTTTGAGGGCAGCGGGATCATCGCGCAGCGCGGGCTGCAATGGGGGCTTTACATGTGCCATGAGTAAGGATGTCTGCGGTGTTAGCCGGGGAGGCGCCAGCGACCGCGACCGCGGGACATGCCTGTGCTTTGCAGCATCAGCATTTTGTTATTACTTGTTGCGGCATGCGCATGGCAGATGGCTGTTGCCAACGCATCGGCCGCATCGGCTTGAGGCGTGACGGATAGATTGAGTAGACGGGTGACCATCATCTGCACTTGTTCTTTTTCGGCAGCGCCATAGCCGACGACTGAAAGCTTGATTTGGCGCGCGCTGTATTCTGCCACCGTGAGGTTTTTGACCACCACCGCGGTCATGGCTGCCCCGCGTGCCTGCCCCAGTTTCAGCGCTGAGTCGGGATTGGATGCCATAAAGACTTGTTCGATCGCAGCTTCAGTGGGTTGGTAGTATTCGATGATGCTGGTCAGGCCTTCAAAGATGCGCTTTAGCCGCTCCGGCATGCCCGGTGTCTCGGTGCGTATGGTGCCGGCATCGACAAAGGTCAGCTTGCTGCCTTCTTTGTTGATGATGCCATAACCGGTCAGCCGTGAGCCGGGGTCTATGCCGATAATCAATGACATACACAATTGCCTAGTGAAATTTAAACGAATGCCCATATATTGACATAAACGGGGGTGATGCGCACCGCCGATTGCAGGATTGTAAACGCCGGTCACCCGTATAGGGTGCATGGTGCGGATGTGTGTGGTTAAGATAGTCGTGGTAACTTTTGAATGCGTTTTGAATTAGACAGAGGCCGTAAAGGAAAAAATGATGAGTAAAGTAGTGCTCGGTGTCATGTTCTTGCCCGTGATCGAGATCGTGCTGTGGATCTGGGCGGCGAAATTCGTCGGTGGTTGGTGGGTGTTTTTATGGACGATCGCTGCGATTTTTATCGGATTGTCTTTTGTGCGCCATAGCATTGCCAGTGTCATGCCGCAGTTGCAAGGCCAGGGCATCCAGCAGATCCACCTGAGCAACAATGCCGATATGCCGCGTGTGTTGACGCGTGCGCTCGCAGGGGTGTTGCTGGCGATACCTGGTCTGTTGACTGATGTACTCGCTGTGCTTTTACTCCTGCCTCCGATACAGCGTATGGTTCAAGACCATGTAGGTCGGATGATGGCGAAGCGCCAGCAGGCGATGATGGCGCAAATGCAGCGTCAAGCAGAAGCCTTCGGACAACAGGGTTTTGGTCAGGGATTCTCTTGGCCTCAGGGTGAGGATCATCCGTTTCAGGGCGGTGGCCGTGGCACAGTCGTCGAGGGTGAGGCACGTACCGTCGAGCCTGAATCGAAACGCATCAACCATGCCGCAAATGATGACTAAGCCATTTACGGAATAAAAAAGGGGACTGGTATAACCCATCCCCTTTTTTATGATCAGTCGTAGACTTAAGGTTTATAGATCAGAATGGTTTTGCCATTGGTTTTGATGGTGTTTTGATCTTCAAGCGTCTTCAAGACCCGACCGACCATCTCCCGTGAGCAGCCAACCAGCTTGCCGATCTCTTGGCGGGTAATATGGATCTGTGTGCCTTCGGGTTTAATCAGCGCATCGGGCTGGGTAGACAGTTCCAGCAAACACCGTGCGATACGTCCGGTCACATCGAGCACCGTCAGATCGGTAACTTTGCGCGTCGTCTGTTTGAGACGCAGCGAGAGTTGTGAGCACATATCAAAAAGCAGCTCGGGGTAGAGCTTGCTGAATTCTAAAAATTGATGGTAAGTAATTTCGACGATTTCACAGCGAGTACGGGTGCGTACCAGTGCGGTTCGTGTTGGCTGCTGTTCAAACAAGCCCATCTCACCAAAAAAAGCACCATCGTTTAAGTACGCCAGTACGATATCGCGCTTACCTGCTTCTTGACTGATAATCGCAACCGAACCTTTGACAATGAAAAACATCGACGAGGAGTGGTCTCCTTTATTGACGATGGCTGTGCGTGCAGGATAAGTAACAATCGGCGTATGCGACAACAAGGCGTGCAAAGAAGGTGACAAGCCTGCAGGTAGAGTAGCGGCGTTACGTTTAGATCTGATCGGGCTTGGCGTATTGGTCATGGTAAAATGTCACTGGCTCAGATAAACATGATGCCGCACGGGCGACATCAAGGTGATTAAAAACAATGGATTTTAGAAGGGAGTGTGCGTGGGTGTCGGGGGAAGTCTGTCTTGGACAGATGAGAATTCCGCTTTCATCTACGACATCTTGATCCGCATTAAAATCCATTTTACGGTATTTGTGCTGCGCCTTGGCGCTGCAATCCAGCAATGGTTGAGGCTGTATCGTAGTATCTTTATACCACATTTCAACCGCAGTCACGCGAGAATGATGCATATCGTATTGTCACCGAAAATTCGGTGCAAGACGAGTCGCAGAGTGTGATGCCGTCTACACTCGCGGCATTATTTATCGGCCTCTGGGCTTACGCGTTCGGACTCACCGATGATGATGCTGGATTCTGAGTAGCGTTCATCGTGCTCGGCTTCTTCCTCATCGTCCATCAACAGTCGTTCTGCATTGCGGCCAAACAGCGCTTTGAAGTTGAGGTTGGCCTGCAGTACGAAAACATCTTCACGCAGTTCAGCGCGATTGATTTCTACACGACGAAGTACGCGCATCACTTTTTGATTATGGGCGAGATATTTGGCCAGATCGAGGTAGAGTAGTCCGTTATGGATGGTGATGATGCCTAAACGACTGAGCATGTCGCCGAGCGGGTCGCGGCGTTTGAAGCGGTAGTACCAAAGCACCAGACGAAACACCAGTTTCTTCACTACATTGTCAAAGTCGACATTGACGACGACAGTGTCATTCTTTTGTTCAAAGACCAGTTGTTGGGTGTTGCGGTTGAGATGGAGCTGGGTCAGATAGAGGTCGACATAAAGCTGGGCTTTGACCCCTTTGTACTCAATGGTGGCAAACAGCCGCAGCCAGCCGTCAAAAATCTCCGCATGGAGATCATGCAGTTGTCTCACATTGTTAGTGACATAGCGCTCAATAAAATCATTTAATAGTTTTTGCGGTAGCGGTAGTTCACGCTCTTCTTCTAGTAAGTCTTCAGCTTTCTGGTAAATTTCTTTGACACCATTTACCAGTCTTTGCAGAATATTTTGCATAATTCGCTCGATACCAATCCTTTAATGAGAGGGGGGATGCTGCACCTTTGCGACAGCGCAGGCATCCTAGCAACCAATTGTTGCAAAGGCGGTAAACTCCCCCAAGCGTTGGACATGATGTTGATGACATTACAAATGATTTTACACGTTAAGGCGAATTTGTCAGTGTTGATTTTCATCAAAATCGCCTATATTAGTGCCGAATCAACTGTCTGTTCACAGCAAACCTGTCTTGACTGGATCAAGATGGCATAAAATAGACCAGCGACAGGGTCTTTTTTGCCGCTGAGCAAGTCCAGCGCGACTTGCTCAG
>JASLJP010000239.1 GCA_030152425.1 Aquirhabdus sp. | reverse complement strand
CGCCATGAAGACATAATGCGACTCGGGGAAATCCATCAGCGGTAGAATCGCGGTCACGCTCTCGCCCTCTTCCAGCGGCAACAGGTTGACGATCGGACGACCTTTGGAACCACGGCTGGCTTGCGGCACATCATAGACCTTGAGCCAGTAGACCTTACCACGACAGGTAAAACACAGCACAGTGGCATGGTTCGAGGCGACGACCAGATGTTCGATATAGTCGTCTTCTTTCATGCTGGTCGCGGACTTGCCACGGCCACCACGACGCTGGGCAGCATAGTCGTCGAGCGGCTGGGTCTTGGCATAGCCGGTCTTCGAGACGGTTAGTACGACTTGTTCTTCAGGGATCAAGTCGGCGCGCGAGAAGTCGATACGTGACTCCACGATCGCGGTACGACGTGCATCGCCATACTGTGCGAGCACCTGCCGCAGTTCAGTACGGATGATGTCCATCAGTTTGCTAAAGCTGTCGAGGATGGATTGCAGCTCGGCGATGTCGCCCAAGATTTCGGAGTATTCGGCCAGCAGTTTGTCCTGCTCTAGGCCGGTCAAACGATGTAGACGCAATTCTAGGATCGCAGCGACTTGTGCGGGCGACATGCGATATTGATCGCCGGTCAAGCCGAATGGATGTGCAGGATCTTCGCCTTCGATCTCATCCGGACGGATCGAACGATGGCCGGATTTTTCCAGCAGCGCCAAAACGCCCCCCGCTTGCCATTGACCCAGCAGCAAGCGCTCACGTGCCTCGGCAGGATTGGCCGACGTCTTGATGGTCTCGATGATGCCATCGATATTGGCCAGTGCTACTGCCAGACCTTCCAAGATATGGCCACGCTCACGTGCTTTACGCAATTCATAGATGGTACGGCGGGTCACGACTTCTTGGCGGTGACGGATAAACGCCGCGACCAAATCTTTCAGGTTCATCAACCCCGGCTGACCGTTATCCAGCGCCACCATATTGATGCTGTACGAGGTCTCAAGGGGGGTGTTGATAAACAGGTTGTTGATGATGACTTCGGCGTTTTCATTCCGCTTGAGGTCGATCACGATCCGCATGCCGTCTTTGTCGGACTCGTCACGCAGCTCGCTGATACCTTCGAGTTTCTTTTCTTTGACCAGTTCGGCAATCCGCTCGATCAGTTTGGCTTTGTTGACCTGATACGGGATCTCGGTATAGACAATGCTGGTACGGCCAGACTTATCATCTTCTTCGAGATGATATTTGCCCCGGATATGCAAACGGCCCTTACCAGTACGATAGGCATCGACGATGCCACTCTTGCCGTAGATGATACCGCCGGTTGGGAAGTCGGGGCCGGAGATATGCTCCATGAGGCCTTCGACGGTGATCTCGCTGTCATCGACATAGGCCAGACAGGCATTGATCACTTCGGTGATGTTATGCGGCGCCATGTTGGTGGCCATCCCCACCGCGATACCGGCCGAGCCGTTGATCAACAGATTGGGGACACGGGTCGGCATGACTTTCGGAATACGCTCCGAACCGTCGTAGTTGTCTTCCCAGTCAACCGTGTCTTTTTCCAGATCGACAATGATGTCGTGTGCCAGACGGGTCATCCGGATTTCGGTATAACGCATCGCGGCGGGCTCATCACCATCGACCGAACCGAAGTTACCCTGACCATCCACCAGCAGATAACGCAGGCTAAACGGCTGCGCCATACGAACCAAGGTGTGATAAACGGCAGTATCGCCATGTGGATGGTATTTACCGATCACATCGCCGACGACACGGGCAGATTTTTTATAGGGTTTGTTATAGTCGTTGCCCAGTTCACGCATGGCAAATAATGCGCGACGATGAACCGGTTTAAATCCATCGCGGACATCAGGCAGAGCCCGTGACACGATGACGCTCATGGCGTAGTCCAGATACGATTGTTTGAGTTCGTCCTCGATCGCAATCGGTTGGATGTCTGAATCGCTCATGCATGCTCCTCTATGCGTATAATTTATAGCGCGAATAATTCGTGTTGCAAGTCACATAAATTTTGATGCATTACAGGTGGGGCAACCACGGCAAAAACTAATCTCGTCGCGAAATCAAATTTGCACGTTAAACTGCCAAACAACACCCAAAATAAACCAAGCAAAAACAAAGGCATATAAACAAAGAAAACAACCATTTTTTGAACGGTTGTTTTCTTTTAAAAGGTCTCGAATTCTAGCATAAATCGTTCGGTTTAGGGAGTCTAAATCCGGCGAAACGGCAGGTAAAATGCACGGATTTGGCAAGCAAATTGATCGACGCGCTCGCCGCAATCCATGGCCAAAATCAGACGAGTGCTTTCACGCGTGCCAGAAGCATTTCTGCATGGCCGGGCGGACTGACTTTGCGCCAACTGTCGACCAGCTTGCCGTGTTTATCGTACAAAAACGTGCTGCGCTGTATCCCCATGACCAGTTTGCCGTACATATTCTTTTCTTTGATCACATCATAGTAACGACACAGGGTTTCATCCACATCGGTGATCAGTGGGAATGGCAGGCACTCATTGGCAGTAAATTTTTCATGGGCTTTGAGGGTGTCACGAGATACTCCGATGACCCGTACACCTAAGGTGTCAAACTCGGCCATCAAATCACGAAAGTCACGGGCTTGGGTAGTACAGCCCGGCGTCGCGTCTTTGGGGTAAAAATAGAGAATGAGCGGGCGCCCCGTCAGTGTTGCAAGGTTTACCACACCGTGGGTGGTTTGCACCTCTAAATTTGGCAGGGCACTGAGATCATGGGTCGGTTGAACGGAATCCGTATTCATTTTTACTGGTGCACTCCTGTGCGTTTTTCTATGGGTCGATGATACGACGACTACGGTCAAATTGCAGCAGTCAAACACACCAATCGCACCCTGTCATCCTTTCTGCCCATAAAAAAACAGACCGTGAAGCCAGTCACAGTCTGTTTTTTTTATGCGTCTTTCGACGATTTTCTACAGTACAGTACGCTTATGGTTTGGCCGGTGCTACGGGTGCTGCACTCCCTGCGTCGGCAGGCTGCATATTCAGCACAATGCCTTCCTTACATTTATCCAACTGTGGCTGGATACGTTTCAGGGCAGGTAGGTTGTGTGGGTCTTTACCGTTACGCGCCATGCTTTGGATCGCCCAGAACTCGCCCAGCTTTAAATTGTTCGCTTGCACATTGATCGTGCAGCTACACAGTTTTTGGGCGCTCTTGGCATCCGTAAACTTAGCCGCAGTCGCATCACTGGTGCAGCGCTGTACCATCATGGTCAAAATATCAAAATTCTCTGCTTCTGGTGCCGCTTTTTGCGGGGCAGCTTGGGCGGCGCTCATCAATACACCTGTCATTGCAACTGCTGTCGCAAACTTTGTCGTATACAGCATTGTTTTCTTCATAGATAAAATATTCATAGTTAACCTAGTAGGTGATTTGAACCAAACGATACCTGCTGCAACATAACTCAAAAACACGAAACATAACAATGCCTAAACTGTAGGCGCAGCAACAAAATCGTTGATCAGGTTTGATAGCGTGTAGGGTCGGTTAGACCTGCATCAACAAAGCCCTGACGGCGTAGTCGACAGCTATCGCAACGGCCACATGCACGTCCATCGGCATCCGCTTGGTAGCAGGACACGGTCAAGGCGTAGTCTAAGCCAAGTTCAGAGCCCAAGCGTATAATATTCGCTTTGGATAAGTGTAAAAGCGGCGTATCTATTGTAAGTGGATTTCCCTCGACCCCGGTCTTGGTCGCCAACTGAGCCATGTGCGTAAATGCTTCAATATATTCAGGTCTGCAGTCTGGATAGCCGGAATAATCCACAGCGTTGACCCCAATGACGATGGCCTGACTTTGTGTCACTTCTGCAACAGCCAGGGCATAGGACAAGAAAATAGTATTGCGCGCAGGCACATAAGTCACAGGGATACCGCCCGGCTCATTCTCAGGCACATCAATGGCATCATCGGTCAGCGCCGAGCCTCCAAGGCTGCGTAGATCAATATTGATCACCCGATGGGGCACACCGGCTGTCGCGGCCAAGCGCTTGGCGGCGTCTAATTCGCTGGAATGGCGCTGGCCGTAAGCAAAACTTAGTGCTTCACATTGATAACGCTGCATCGCCCACGCCAAGCAGGTTGCAGAATCTAAACCGCCTGAAAGCAATACAACCGCACGCGGGGAATGAGTAAACGACATCGACGATGAACCTTTAGAGCTAAGACTACACTGATTTTCTGTACGGATACGGGCATCATTGGCCGACGTATACCGCCTGATGAGGGCGAGGATCTATGAATCGCATAAACGGTCTGAATTATGCTTGAATTCAGCGCCGCTTGCCAGATGGTACTGCGCGCCATCTGGAGAGAAGCAGACGTCTAAACGGGATTTTAAGACTGCGGGCGCGCCAATTCGCCATTGGCCAAGCGCCCTTGCGCCTTAAGCGCGGCAGTAACATCCGGCGGCATGTAGTTTTCATCATGCTTGGCCAAGATCTGCTCCGCGATAAACACGCCGTCGTGCAAACGCCCGGTCGCTACTACACCAGAGCCTTCTTTAAACAGATCCGGCAGGATCCCGTTGTACTGCACACGGACCGTGGACTTAAAGTCGGTGATCTGAAAGCGCGCATCAAGTGCGTCGGTCGCTTTGGAGAGACTGCCCTTGACTACCATACCACCAGCCTTAATGCGCTTGTCATGGGGTGCGGCTCCGCTGGCAATCTGGTCAGGGGTATAAAAATAATCGGTCTGTGCTCGCAGTGCATATAGGATCAGCCCCAGCGCGATCGCCACGCCCAACACCCCGAGCAGGATGACCGCAAGCTGACGGCGGCGTTTCGGATTCACGAGGGCTGCTCCGGTGTCTGCTCAATGGGAGCGGTAGATGTCATGTGACGACGCGCCTGCTGCTGACGCCTGAGCTGGCGCTGCCTACGGTAAAACTGCCGCCGTGCCTGACGGGTCTGCAAGATCAACAGACCCAGCACCACGCCGCTGATGAGCCAAGCGCTCCAGACAAAGGCGGCATAGCGCCCCATCGCCAAAAAATCCGCCACCGTATCAAATGCAAAGGTCATAAACCATTCCCGGCTTTCGCAGTCAGTTGCTGGGTGACCAACGCCTGCACCCACGTGCTCTGTCGTTCACGCACCAAGATCAAAGTACAGGCGCGGTACAGCACCAATGCAGCCACCAGACTATAAAAACCCAGCAGCATGACCAATAGCGGCAGGTACATGCTGGCAGCCATCTTGGGCGCCTCGGTCAAACTAAACGTCGCACCCTGATGTAGGGTGTTCCACCAGACGACGGAGTATTTGATAATCGGTAAATTGATCGCACCGACGATGGATAAAATCGAGGCGGCCTTGCCATGCTGGGGACTCCCCTCATAGGCCTGAAACAGTGCAACGACCCCCACATACAGAAAAGCCAATAGCAGCATACTGGTCAACCGACCATCCCACACCCAGTAGGTGCCCCAAGTCGGTTTGCCCCAGATCGCACCGGTCACCAGTGCCAAGACACACAGCACCAACCCCACCGGCGCAGCGGCTTGCGCCACAATGGCGGCTGTCTTGATCTTCCATACCAGACTGATCACCCCCAGGAGTGCCAGACCCAAATACAAAGACAGCGCCAGACTTGCGGCCGGCACATGGATATAAATGATGCGAAAACTATCCCCTTGCAAGTAATCGCGCGGCGCAATGGCCAGCCCCCAGACCGTACCGACACTCAACAGCAGCGCCGCAGCGCCCGCCAGCCAGCGCACCCAAGGACTAAAGGTGGCGTAAAACGGCCGCGTGCCAACCGTCAGTAAGAAGCTACGCCACAGTCTAACCAGTACACCCATCGCAAATATCCCAAAGTAGTCCGTATGCTGTGCTGTGATTCATCTAGCGGCTACAGCGAGAGCCGCAGCGCACTCGCCATGGCAAACGGCAAGAAGATCACTGACAAAATAAACCCTGCGGCAAGCAAGGCCAAAATTGGGTAGAGATTGCCGCCACTGTGTAGCACATCAAAAGCGCCCGTAGCAAAGATCAACACCGGAAGCTGTAATGGGAGCGCGATCAACGGAACATACAGCCCGCCCCCCCGTAACGTCACGGTCAGTGCCGCGGCCAACGCGGCAAACAGAGTTAAAGTCGGCGTGCCCAGCAGCAGCGTCACCCCCAGCAGAGCCGCCTCAGTGCTACTCAGTCCAAAGAGCGGGATCGATAGTAGCGACAGCAGCACAATCAGGCAGCCACTGGTCAACCAGTGTACCGCGACTTTCAGCAAGACCCACAGCGCCAAAGATTGGCGCGCGACAATGACCTGCTCCAGTGTCCCGTCGTCGACATCGGCACGAAACAGACTGTCCATGCCCAGTAACAGCGCCAGTAACGCGGCGATCCACACCGCAGCGGGGCCAATCTGCTGTAGCAAACCCGGACTCGCCCCTACGGCCAAGGGAAACAGCACCAGCACCATGACGAAGAACACGACCGCATAGAGCCATGCGCTCGGGCTTTTAATTCGCAGCGCGATCTCACGGCGGAGGATCACGGGGATCGCACGGGGCTGATGTACCATCAATACCCACCTACGCGTGCTATCTCTGCACGATCCAATGCGTAATCGTCGAGATTAAACGGGGTGACCGCAATCGACAGTGGCTGATGGCTGGTCAGGATCACTCGCCCACCGCCAGCCGCATACTCTGCCAACCGAGCACACACCTGCGCGGCCATGGTCTGATCAAGCGCCGTCAAGGGCTCATCAAGCAACCAGAGCGGGGCATCCTGACCCGCCATCCACAGCCGTGCAAGGCTGACACGGCGCTTTTGCCCGGAAGACAACTCGGCAACGGGCGTGTGCTCATAGCCCAGCAGCCCTACATGCGCCAGCGCGTTGCTCACCGCCCGCTCATCCAGTCTATGGATGCCTTGTAAAAACGCTAAATTGGCACGTACGCTGAGGAGGCTACTGAGTCCAGCCTTATGACCCATATACAGCACTGGCCAATCCGCAGCCCCTGCCCCGCCCCAGCGCAGCATGTCGTGATCGGCATAGGGCAACAGTCCGGCCAGTTGTTGCAGAAAAGTTGATTTACCTGCGCCATTGCGCCCAAGCAGGTGGACAATTTGACCCGCAGTCACGGACACACTCAGGGGCTGCGTCAGCAGCAGATCGCCGCGCTGGACGCGCAAACCGCAGACAGCGAGATCCGTTGCAAACCAAGACCTCGTCTGCAGTTGCAAGTCGGGTAGCTGAGCTGTGTCTGTCAAAAAATAACGATCCGAAGTAAGGGCATGAGCATGAAACGGTTCAGGCATGCGCTAGACTAATGATAGCCTAAGCCAATGACAATAAAATATGCTAAAGCCAGTGTGTGAATTAGATGCTTAAACTACAATAGCTTTTTTAGTGCCCTTTTGCACATATATCCTGCCGCCCCGATAAGTAGATTGCGACTATGCCCATCATTGATTTTATCCTGCACATTGATCAACACCTGAAAGACTTTATCGAACAATATGGCACATGGGTCTATGCCGCTATTTTTATGATTATTTTCTGTGAAACAGGTCTGGTGTTTACCCCCTTTCTACCGGGGGATAACCTACTGTTTGCCGCCGGCGCTCTGGCGGCGATCGGCCAGCTCAACCCATGGCTGATCAGCGGTGTCTTGATCACGGCCGCGATTCTGGGCGATAGCACCAACTACTGGATCGGCCGCAAATACGGCATCCATATTTTTAGTGAAAAGCGTAAATTTCCCAGCCGTAAGTATTTGGCGATGGCGGAAGTGTTCTTTAACAAACATGGTGGCAAGTCGGTATTGCTCGGCCGCTTTATGCCGTTTATTCGTACCTTTACCCCCTTTGTCGCGGGCATGAGTCATATGCCCTATCACCGCTTCCTGTTCTTCAGTGTCACCGGCACCCTGATCTGGGTGGGCACGCTGGTTCCTGCCGGTTATTTCCTCGGCAAGCTCGAATTTGTGCAAAACAATCTGACCCTGATCGTGCTCACCGTGATTGGACTGTCGCTGCTGCCACTGTTTATCCAAGGCGGACGTCACTATTTGGCCTCACGTAAAAAACCGCATTGATCACTGATCGCCCGTACTGCACGGTAAGGCTGCGGCCTTCCAGTGCAGTACGGGCTTTTTATTGCCCAATATCCACCTCGAGATTGACTTTACCGCAGGCAAAATTGCTTCTAAAGTCAATGCAAGCACGTAACGATATGCTAATCTTGCTCCATTCGACGGGGCTCGCCACGTCTATGCAGGCGATCGTGAGTGCATAGATACCGAATTCGAGCGCCTTTACGACTCACAGATAGATTCAGGATGAACATCATGACTTTTTCGCTCCGCAAGCTGGTGCTGGCGACCTTACTGGTACTCCCTGCCCTCAGCGCCACCATTCCTGCTGCCCATGCCGTAGACTTTCAAACTGCAATGACCGAAGAGCGCGTCTGGGCCGGCCTGACCACCAAACGTGCCACTGCAGGCGATGTGGACTGGGCATACTCTGAAGGTGGCAACCCGAACAACCCGACCGTTTTGCTGGTGCATGGTCTGGGCGGTAGCCGTGACAACTGGAATCGTGTCGCACATCTGCTCACCCCGTATTACCATGTGGTGATCCCTGATCTGCCCGCCAGTGGCGATACCAAAATTGCCGCAACCTACGACCTGCAGCCGGCGACCATCGCAGAATCCCTACGTCGTTTTGCTGAAACCATCAAAATAGAAAAAAACCTCAATGTCGCCGGTCATTCGATGGGTGGGTCTATCGCAGCGCTGTACGCCAGCCTGTACTTTAGTGATACGCAAAGTCTGCTGCTGGTGGATACCGCTGGTGTATACGCCTCAGCGAAAAGCATCTATTTGAAAGATCCGACCTTGCTGCGCGATATCATCGTGACCAAACCGGGTGATCTGAGCAAAGTCATTAAACTGGTCATGTATAACCCGCCATTTATTCCGAAAGACATCTTGGTCGGCCAAGAAAATGCCATGATCGCCCAATCGGCCAATATGAAAAAACTGGTGGAAAAGATCATCGAGCTATCCAAAGCCTATACGCCTGATAGCTTTGACACCGTGTTGAAATCCATTGAAGCCCCGACCCTCGTCATTTGGGGGAAAGAAGATCAGGTCGTCGATGTCGGCGTGGTTCCTGAACTGACCAGCTTCCTGAAAGATAAGCGCCCACCTGTCATCCTCGACAATATCGGCCATATTCCAATTCTTGAAGCAGAACAATTGGTCGTTCAGGCCTATTTGCCGTTTTTGAAAAAGGCCATCGCTACGCCGAATAAGTTTGCCCCGAGTCCTGCAGCGATAGCCGCGGCGGCCGCTGCAACAAAAACGCCATAAACACGGCATGAAAATCATAAAGGAAGGTCCGCTCATGTGGGCCTTCCTTTCATCCGGCTTGCAGTCCCCCTCTTTTAGACCTGCCGACCTCTATGCTATTTCTCTCAATCTTCAGGAGCGCCCATTCCATGCCAGCAAAGAAACTTAACTCCAAAGCGGAAAGCCTGCTCCAAGCTCACGTCGAGCACACCATTGCCGAACTACAAGACTTCAGTGTCATTCGTGCCGAAGTCGGTGCGTTCTTTGCACACCTTGCCGATACCCCGCTGTCGGCGTTGGTATCACTGGAGGTGATTCAAAAAATCGCTCAGAACCATGTGCTGGGACTGCCGCCCACCAATCAGTTGCGTACTGAAATCGCCAACATTGTCAAAGATGCGCTGAAAAACCCAATCGGCCAGACCACACTGATCTCCGATCTCGTGCCGGATGCCACAGCAGAAACTGTGATCAATATGATCGCCAATGACGTCAAACAGCGTGAAGCGATCATCCATGAGATCTTCAGCAACCCCTCTACCGGCGAGATTTTGTCGACGACCATCAGTCATGCCATCAAAGACTATATGGAAAACAACGTCGTCACCAAAAAAATCCCCGGCGCCTCATCCTTGATGAAACTGGGTAAAGGCGTGCTGGAGCGGGCGACCGACAGTAATCTGGATGACGCCCTGCAAAGCTATCTGTCACGCAACATCCGCAACATCATGAACATCGCCGAGAAGAAAACCAGCGAACAACTGAGCAGCAAGCATGTACAGCGCATCGCCAGCGAAGTGTGGTCAAAGATCAAACCGCGTCCGGTCGCCAATATCAACCAATATGTGAGCGAACCAACCATAGACGCTGCCTCGCATCTGGTGGTGGTGATCTGGAACCATATCCGTACCGGTAAATTCGTCCAAACCATCGTGGCCGACGGTACGGCTGGCTGGTATGCCCGCAACAGTAACCGCAGCCTCGTCGAACTGCTGGCCGACGTCAATGTCACGCCGGAGTCGATCAATGCCGAGCTAGAGCCAGCATTGGC
>JASLJP010000150.1 GCA_030152425.1 Aquirhabdus sp. | reverse complement strand
TGCCTTGCAGGGCGACGCGTCCGTCTGCTGCACGGCGTGCATCGACCAGCGAGGTGGTCCAGTCTAGACCCAGCGCATCGGCGCCACTGTCCAACATCTGCGGGATCCACTGCCCGCCGCCTTTGGTAAAGACGATCACTGGCACACGGCGCCCTTGGTGTTCTTTGATCAGTCCGGCGATAATCTTGTTCATATAGCCGAGTGAAAACTCGCTGAACTGGCGGTGACCTAATGCCCCACCCCAGCTATCAAAAATCTGCACCACCTGCGCACCAGCAAGGATTTGCGCATTGAGGTAATCGGTGACCGCGACGGTGAGTTTGGCGAGCAGCGCATGTAGCAGCTCCGGGGAGCGATAGAGCATTTCTTTGCTATGACGGAACTCACGCGAGCTGCCGCCTTCGATCATATAGGTGGCCAGTGTCCATGGACTGCCGGAAAACCCGATCAGTGGCACGCTGCCGCCCAGTGCAGAGCGGATTGCGGTCACGGCGTTCATCACATAGCCCAGTGAATCGTTGACGTCGATTTTTGGCAATGCAGCGATATCGGCTTCGGTACGGACGGTCTTCTTAAACTTAGGCCCTTCGCCTTCTTCAAAGTAGAGACCTAGCCCCATTGCATCCGGTACGGTGAGAATATCGCTAAACAGGATGGCAGCATCCAAAGCAAAACGGCGTAAGGGCTGCAGCGTCACTTCACAGGCCAGGTCAGTGTTTTTGCATAGGGACAGGAAGTCACCTGCTTGGCTGCGTGTGGCTTTATATTCGGGTAAATAGCGGCCTGCTTGACGCATCATCCAGACCGGTGTGCTATCTACAGGCTGACGCAGTAAAGCACGGATAAAACGGTCGTTTTTTAAAGTTGCGGGGGCGTCATTCATCACGGTGCTCGACTGTCGATACGGGACTCTATCAGTCCGGTTTTAAGGCGTTAAAATTCGCGGCTATGATAACAAATCATGGCGGCTTAGGGCTGGCTAGATTGTACTGAATCGTTCAGTTGCGGCACGCCGCTATGAAAACGGACTTCTGCATCCGGCGACTCGATCAGATTGCGCTCAACCTCGCGAAACAGCGCGATGCGCGCCTCGATTTTGCTGTGCTCAGACGCGGGTGCCAAAGTGCGTGCGAGGGTCAGATAGTCCTCAAAGTGGCGGGATTCGGACTTGAGCAAATAACGATAAAACTTGGCCAACTCGTCATCGACATAGGGTGCCAGAGCGGCAAAGCGTTCGCAGGAGCGCGCCTCTACGAAAGCCCCCACGATGAGCACATCGACCAGACTGGCTGGCTCATGGGTGCGGACATGCTTGCGCATCCCTTGGGCATAGCGGCTGGCTGGTACGGCTTCCCAGCTCTGCCCACGCGTCCGCATGATCTCAATCACCTGCTCGTAGTGCAGCATTTCCTCACGCACCAGTTGCGCCAGCTTGACCTGGAGTTCGGTATGGTGGCCATAGCGAAACATCAGATTCATCGCCGTGCCTGCGGCTTTCTTCTCACAGTTGGCATGATCTTGCAGCAAGAGCGGCAGGTGCAGGCATGCCGCATCGACCCACGCTTGCGGCGTGCGACAACCGAGAAAGGCATGAATCGGCTCTAGCAGTGGGTTATCGGTAGGTTGCGGGGTCGTCATGCATCAGGGACTACGGCAAAAGTGAGGCCGCTATGGTAAAAAAAACTGACCCTAAAGTGGAGAATATTTCATGCTTTAAACGCGAACTTTAGACAAATTCGCGGCGTTGTTTTGTTAGACTCTGTGAAATCATGGATTTATCACCGTCCTGATTGTCCCTCTTTTGATGTTTGCCCGCGAACTACCGGGCTATGCAGGATGCCGTGTCATGAAAAAACGCCTTTCAGTTTCGTCCAAACTTGCCATGGGCATCCTTGTACTGCTGATCCCCGGATTGAGTCTGGCGGCTGGGGGGGACGCGCATGCCGAACTGTCCAAGATCCTTTTTGCACTGTTCAGTGTCGTGTTGTCCGCGCAGGTGCTAGGTTGGCTTATGGCTCGCTTTGGCCAACCACGCGTGATTGGTCAGGTGCTAGCAGGCGTCATCGTCGGCCCCAGTGTGCTGGGGCTGGTCGAGATCAATATCACCCTGCAGGCCTTGGCCGAGTTTGGGGCGATCTTTTTGATGTTTGCCGTGGGGCTGGAAAACCGACTGAGCGACCTACTCTCCGTGGGTAAAGAGGCTGTGATCGTGGCGATCTTGGGCATTAGCTTGCCGATGCTCGGCGGCTACGTGTTTGGCTCAATGCACGATCTGACGCAACTGCAAAGCCTGTTTATCGGTACCTCGATGGTGGCGACCAGCGTCGGCATTACCGCGCAAGTGCTGGGTGATCTTGGTGTGATCAACAGTACTTATGCGCGCATCATTCTTGGCGCTGCAGTGATCGACGATATATTGGGGTTGGCGATTTTGGGCGTGGTATCGGGTATGGCCAGCGGTGAGGCGATCTCTGCTATTGGTGTTGCGACAACACTGGGT
>JASLJP010000183.1 GCA_030152425.1 Aquirhabdus sp. | reverse complement strand
GGCTATGCCGCGATGGTCTCGTCCACCATGGGTGAGGCGCTGACACTGGCTCAGCGCTATATCGAGATTCAGACCGCCACTGTGCTGCTGCGCACCGAGCGTGAAGGGGACAATGCCGTCCTCTATATCGAGCAGCGACTGCCGGACTATCCGCTGAATGAAATCGTGATTGAGTTCATGATGGTCGGCTTTACCCAGATGGCCAAGATGCTGACCGGACAGCCCGTGCGCGGCCACGGAGAGATGACCATTCCACGACCGGATTATTATGATCGCTTCGCCGACATTATTCCGGGCGAAGTCCTATTTGGTCAGACGCGCAATGCCCTGATCTTTCCGGCCAGCGCGCTGGATCTGCCACTGCTCATGGCCGACTCGATTGCCTCCAAGATTTCGGCCGCCCAATGCGAACGTGACCTGAATCAACTGGTGGATAATCGCACCTTTGGCCAGATGGTGCGTGATTTAGCATTTCATGAAGCGCAGGGCTTTGCCCGCATCGAAGCCGTTGCAGAAAAGTTGCATGTAACGCCGCGCACGCTGCAACGTCGACTTGCCGAGGAGTCACTGGTCTACCACGACATGATCAATGACCTGCGCAAAAATAAAGCCCTGCAATTATTGTCACAGGGCAAAGCTGTACAGGACGTGGCGGTATATCTGGGCTATAGCGATGCCACCAACTTTAGCCGTGCCTTTCGGCGCTGGACGGGAGAGTCGCCGCGTGAGTTTGTCAGTCGTGGGCAGACTCGGGCTTAGCCACACCGAGCCGATCCTCATCATCCGCAAACGACAGCTTGCGCTTTGTTTCCTTCAGCATCGCGACCGCGTCATGGTCATTGGGGTGAAAGCTTGGGCGGAGATAGTCCAAGTAATGCGGGATCGCGCGGGTAAACAAGCCATTGATGCCATAGAAGCGATTGACCGCTTTCAGCCAGTATTTCGGCGCGAGTTTGCCGTCTTTGGCCAGTAAACGGGCGGTGAAATAGCTCTGGGTGCCCAAGATCAGCGAGGTGGCCATGACGATCGCCACGATGCGCAGCACATAGGGCAGACCACGATCCGAGCCGTAGATGTTTTGATAGACATCATAGGCTACCGCCTTGTGTTCGGTCTCCTCGACGCAGTGCCACATCCACAGCTTGTACATGGTCGGATCGGAGGCCAGCTCGGCTTGCAGTTCGGGATGCTTCATGACCTGTTCGGCGAGCAGCGCGGTGAAGTGCTCCAAGGCACAGGTCGCCGCCAGATTGACCATCTCCATCTGCAGGAATGGTTTAAAGATGTTCCGCGCACTGAGCACCGTTCCGGTGGTTTTTTCCATCCAGGCGATATCGTCATAACCATACTGCTCGGCATGGCGGTTCATCGCATGGTGTTCTTTGGAGTGCATCGCTTCCTGACCGATAAAGGCGCTGATCTGCGCCTGCAGGTCGACATTGTCTTTGATCGCCGCATGGTAGCGGACGGCACGCACCGCATCGACAAAGAAGCGCTCACCGACTGGAAACAGGGTCGATAGCGCCGTCATAAAATGGGTCAGACCAGCATCGCCTTTAAACCAATAGCGGTCGACGGCGCTGAAATCGAAGTCCATCCGCCGCACCGGAAATCGATTGGTCGTGAGATTTTGGGCAATGGTCATAATGATCTACCTTGAGTGGATAAAACGAGTGATCGATTAGGTCAAGGGGCAGATATTCCGCGTTTCTTGACCTTAGCGGACAGCAGCCTGCCATATAGTCCGGTAGGGCGACTTGACGGTGAGGGTGCGCTAAATCAGTATATTCTGAATAATTATTCAGATTCAATTCAGGTCATGATCCGTAGACAACCGCTGCAAAAACGCGCCAAAGAGTCGGTGGATGCCATCATCACTGCGGGCTTTATTTCGCTGAACAAATATGAACTCGCCGGCACAACAACCAATCATATCGCTGAAATCGCAGGGATTAGCCCCGGTACACTCTATCAGTACTTTGCCAACAAGGAAGCGGTCTATGTTGCCATGGAGCGCCACTTTGTTGATGATATCCTCGCGCTGCTGGACGCAATCGTCCCTGAGTTTGTTCAGATGGACATCAGAGCCGGTGTGAGTTTCTTGCTACATCGTTTTACCGCGATGCTGCTGGCCAACGACAGCCGCTATCTGAAATACGCCCGTCAAATCCTGCATCGCTATGACACCACACTGTCCGAGCACGCACACGAGATCGAAGTAAAGCTGCAAGAAATCATCATGCAGTACGTCATGCATCACCCTGAGCTGATGCGTATCCACAGTATCCCGACTTTTAATTACCTGATCATCAATGGCGGCATCCTGATCATCGTCCGCTACCTGAGTGACCGCAATCCGTCGATCAGTTTTGAAGAACTGCTGGAGGGCTTGGGCAATATGGCAGTGCGCTATATCGCCGGAGAGATGCAGGATTTAGCACCGACCAGTGACCCCACGCACCCATCTGTTTCAATCACCCCGTAAAGGACGACGCCATGAAATTTACCCCCGAGCATGATGCCCTGCGTCGTACTGCGCGCCAGTTTGTCGAGAAAGAGATCAACCCCTTTGTCGATCAGTGGGAAAGTGCCGATATTTTCCCCGCCCATGAGCTGTTTAAAAAGATGGGTGATCTCGGGCTGCTGGGCATTTGTAAGCCGCTGGAGAATGGCGGTATGGGCCTAGACTACTCGTACAATATGGTGGTGGTCGAAGAGCTGGGTCGTATCGCCTGTGGCGGCGTGCCAATGGCGATCGGTGTGCAGACCGATATGGCCACACCGGCACTGGCGCGCTTTGGCTCCAAGGAGCTACGTGATGAGTTCCTGACGCCTGCCATCGCGGGCGAGTATGTGGCCTCCATCGCGGTCAGCGAAGCGCATGCTGGCTCGGACGTGGCGGCGATCAAGACTGCGGCCAAGAAAGACGGCGACGACTACATCATCAATGGCAGCAAGATGTGGATCACCAACTCCACCCAAGCCGACTTTTTCTGCCTGCTGGCCAATACCTCGGATGACAAACCACACATCAACAAGTCGATGATCATCGTCCCGGCCAAGACCCCCGGCATCACCCTGTCACCAAAACTGGACAAGATGGGCATGCGTAGCTCGGACACCGCGCAGGTCTTTTTTGACAACGTCCGCGTACCGCAGCGCAACCGGGTCGGCGCGGAAGGCGCGGGCTTTATGATGCAGATGATGCAGTTTCAAGAAGAGCGCATGTACGCTGCTGCCAATGCCGTGGGCGGGGCAGAGGTCGTCATCCAAGCCACAATCGACTACTGCCGCCAGCGTTCCGCTTTTGGCAAGCCGCTGATCGACAATCAAGTGATCCATTTCCGTATGGCCGAGCTGATGGCCGAGGTCGAAGCCCTGCGCGCGCTGACCTACCAAGCCTGCGAAGCGCATATCAACGGCGAAGACGTCACCCGACTGGCCTCGATGGCCAAGCTCAAAGCCGGACGACTGCTCCGCGAGACCAGTGACTCCTGCCTCCAGTACTGGGGCGGCATGGGCTATATGTGGGACAACCTCGTGTCACGCAGCTATCGCGACAGCCGCCTGATCTCGATCGGGGGCGGCGCAGATGAGGTGATGCTGGGCATCATCTGTAAATATATGGACATCCTGCCCAAACGGCAAAAGTAGAGGGAGTTTTGCTGTACGCACCGTCCTGTGATAGCAGTGGCGGTTTTGCGTCTGATACGTTATGGTCAGGCTATCTGATCTTTATTAACTTTTGTTTTTCGAGGTTTACCTGTGAATATCCTGATCGTCCATGCTCATCCTGAGCCGCTATCGTTTAATACCGCACTCAAAGACCTGTCGGTCGACACTCTGACCGCTGCTGGCCATACCGTCACCGTATCCGACCTGTATGCGATGAACTTTAATCCAGTGGCTTCCAAGGCTGACTTTGCTGAACGCAAAAGCCCGGACTATCTGGTCTACGCACTGGAGCAGCGCTATAACTACGAAAAAGCCAGCATCGCGCCCGACATCGCCGATGAGGTGGCCAAGGTCGTCGCTGCCGATCTGATCATCTTTAACTTCCCCCTGTTCTGGTTTTCGGTGCCCGCTATCCTGAAGGGCTGGATCGACCGTGTGCTGATCTCCGGCGTCTGCTACGGCGGCATGCGCTTTTATGACCAAGGCGGGCTGAAAGGCAAACAAGCGATGCTGACCTTTACCTTGGGCGGTCGTGAGCACATGTTTGGCGAGGAAGCCATCCACGGCGAGCTGGAGGTAATGCTGCGTCCGATCTTGCGCGGCACACTGGCCTATTGCGGTCTGACTGTTTTACCGCCCTTTATCGGTTATCACGTACC